>DPSD01000222.1 GCA_003538495.1 Accumulibacter sp. | reverse complement strand
GGCCTTGTTCGATCTGCAAGCGCCAGCGCACCAGCGCCTCGACGCCGATGACGCGCCGCTCGGCGAGGCTGACCTGCGGCTGATAGTGGAGCTGCAGGTCGTCCATTTCGATGGCGCGGCGCAGGCCTTGTTCGATCTGCAAGCGTTCGTTGCTGCGTTCGGCCATGTCCAGCGAATAGAAACGAAAGCGGTCACGCCCGGCCGCCTTGGCCGAATACATGGCAATGTCGGCGGCGCGCATCAGCAGCGGAACGTCGCGGCCATCATCCGGGAAAACCGCGATGCCGATACTGACCGACACGGTGATCTCTTCACCGACCAGACTGACCGGTGCGCGCAGGGTATCGAGCAGCTTGCGCGCGAGTTCGGCGCCGTAGTCCGGGCTGGCGCTGCCGGCAACGAGCACGAACTCGTCGCCGCCCAGCCGGGCCACCGTGTCGTTGCCACGTAAGGCGTCGCGCAGACGGCGAGCGACGACTCGCAGCAGTTCGTCGCCGACGTCATGGCCGAGGGTGTCGTTCAATACCTTGAAATTGTCGAGGTCGAGAAACAGCAGCAGGCAGCGATTCTTCTGCCGGCGCGCCAGCTTGATCGCCTGCTCGAAGCGGTCGTTGAAGAGCAGGCGGTTGGGCAGGCCGGTCAGCGAATCGTGATGCGCGAGATGTTTGAGCTTCTCGTTGGCGAGGTGGATGTCGCTGACGTCGGAAAAGGAGATCACGAAATTGTCGGCTTTCCCGGCCGCACTCGGTACGACGCTGACGCTCTGCCAGCTTGGAAACGATTCGCCATTGCGGCGCTGGCAGAAGACCTGGCCTTCCCAGAAACCGTCGGCGGCAAGCGCGAGCTGCCCGAAAAAGCCCGCGCTGCCGACCTGTTTGCCGCGTTGCACGCGCAGCAGCAGATCGAGGTCGAGACCGATCGCCTCGGCCTCGCTGTAGCCGGTGATGCGCGTGAAAGCGGCATTGACTGCGGCGACACGGCGCTCGACATCGACGATGGCGATCGCCGCGGCGGCGGAATGAAAGACCACGCCGGACTGCCGCAAGCGGTCCTCGGTGCGACGGCGTTCGCTGACATCCTGCAGGACGCCGAGGACGCGTCGCTGGGCGTTGGTGCCGGGGTAGGCCTTGACGTTGGCTTCGAGAAAATGTGGGCCGTCGTTGGTGCGCGCGGTGCGGAACTCGATGCGCACCGCGCTGCCACAGGTCAGTGCTTCCGAGAGGCTGGCGATGACCCGGTCGCGGTCGTCGTCATCGACCCGCACAAGAAAATTATCCCAGGCTTCATCGAGCGGCACCGGTCGATCGCCGAACAGCGCGCCGAGATGCCCGTCGCCACGCATCCGGTTGAACTGCGGCAGCCATTCGAAAACGCCCAGCGAAGCGGCCTCCATGGCCAGCTTGAGGCGCAGCTCGCTGCTTTCCACGGCTACCTCGACCTCGCGCCGGGCGAGCGCCATCTGGATCGTGGCGTGCAATTCGCGCGCGTCCCAGGGCTTGACCAGATAGCCGAAAGGTTGGCTGGCGAGGGCGCGGCGCAGGGTGTCATCCTCGGCGTAAGCGGTCAGATAGATCACGGGAATCTGGTGACGCAACTGGATTTCGGTCGCCGTCTCGACGCCGTCCATCTTGCCTTCGAGGTGGATGTCCATCAGCACCAGGTCGGGGGCCACCTCGGCGACGCGCTGCAGGGCCTGCTCGCCGCTCGCCACCATTGCGCCGACGACGTAGCCGAAGGATTGCAACTGGTTCTTGAGGTCGAAAGCGACAACGCGTTCATCCTCGACAAGCATCAGCTTGATGGGTAGTGAAGTACTGATCATGAGGCTGCCCTCCTTGGGGCATCGCTCGGAAAGCGCAGGCAGAAGCGCGCCCCGGGCCCGGGTTCTACAGTGAAAGTGCCGCTCAATTGTTCAACCAGCAAGGGTACCAGTTGCAGACCGAGCGATTTGACCTTCGTCAGATCGAAATCGGCCGCCAGACCGACGCCGTTGTCGGCGACCAGAAGCTCGGCCTGGTCATCCTTCGTGCCTAGTTCGATGCGGATCTCCCCGGCACGATCGTCAGGGAAGGCATGTTTAAAGGCATTGCTGACCAGTTCGTTGACCACCAGGCCACAGGGGATGGCGCGCTCGAAGTTGACGTACTGCGGGGTCTCCGGCAGCAAGCGGCGCAGGACGATCTTGCCATTGCCCTGGCGATAGCTGCCGAGCAACTGCGTCAGCCGGTCGAGGTATTCACCGAGATCGATTCGTGAGTAATCCTTGCGTTCGTAGAGCAACTGGTGGGTCAGCGCCATCGCGCGCACACGGCTCTGGCTCTCGGCGAGGATGGCGCGCAGGCGTGGGTCGCCGACATGCGTGGCCTGCAGGTTGAGCATGCTGGCAATGACCTGCAGGTTGTTCTTGACCCGATGGTGCACCTCGTTGAGCAACACCGTCTTTTCCTGCAGTGCTTTCTCCAGTTTCTGTTGCGCTCGCTGGCGCTCGGTGATGTCGACCACGGAGGCCAGCACCATCATCCCTTCCTCGGTCTCGATCGGGTTCAGGCCGATCTCGACGGGAAACTCGGTCCCGTCGGAACGACGCGCGAAAAGGTCGCGTCCAATTCCCATCGGTCGTGGTCGGGGGTCGGAAAAGAAGCCTTCACGGGATCCAGGATGCTTTCCCGCAAAGTGCTCCGGCAGCAGCTTCTCGATCGTTTGTCCAAGCAACTCTTCGCGGGGGTAGCCAAACACACGCTCGGCCTGGGCGTTGATCAGCACGATGCATCCTTTGCCATCCACCATAACCATCGCCGTTGGCGCCCATTCTCCCGTGCCCGTGGCTACTGTTCGTCCTCGTGCTGGGTGAGGTTGCGCTGCATCAGTGCGAAGAAGCGGTCGTAGAACGGTCCGGCGGGGATCGTTTCGCTGGCCACCTTGACCAGCGAATCTTCGCTTGGCGTTAGCGGGATCGATACCGATCCGATCGCGCTGACGCCGACGGTCGTCGAGTTCGGGTTCTTCTTGAGTGCGTAACGGTCCTGGATGGCATTGACGTACGCCGTCGAGAGCTTGCCGAGACGGCCTTCCGGGGCACATACGACATGAAATGCGATCTGCACATGCACCTCGCCCGCGGGCTGGAAATTCTTGCTGGCGCTGATGAAATCGGGCTTCACCGTGGTCGGCAGGTAGCCCTGGCTGAGCAG
>DPSD01000750.1:2999-3170 GCA_003538495.1 Accumulibacter sp. | reverse complement strand
GCAGGTAGAGGCTCTGGTTGGCGCTGGCGCAGCCGATGTGCACGTGTTGTCCGAAGACCGTGAACTGCTTTGCCAGATAGCCGTACAAGCTTGATAGCTGCATGAAACGGGGTTTGGCGGAGATGCGCTGGTCGGACCAGCGCTGAAACGGGTGCGTGCCGCCACCGCAGA
>DPSD01000750.1:0-2743 GCA_003538495.1 Accumulibacter sp. | reverse complement strand
GGGTGCGTGCCGCCACCGCAGACGGCGACGTTGAGACGGTCGCAGGCCACTACCAGCGCGTCGCGGATGCTGCGCAGCTGTCCGAGGAGTTGCTCGTGATGGTGGTGCACGTCGGTGGCGATCTCGATCATGCTTTCGGTGATCTCTAGTTTCGCTTCGCCGGGGAAGGGCCTCCCCTCAAGCAGGTGCAGGATGTCGCTGGCCGACGCCGAGAGGTCGAAATCGGTCCAGTTGACCAGTTGCAACTCGAGCTCGACGCCCACGGTCAATGCTTCGCCGGCCTTGAAGGAGCCGAGCGGCATGGTCAGCGGTTCTCGACCTGACGGGTTTCGCCCGCCCAGATCAGAGCGCGCTGGGTGACCAGCGGGCCGATCACCTCCAGCAGCACGACGATCACCGCGAGGCCGGCGACCTGGTCCAGCGCGTAAAGCTTGAGATGGCTCGTCTCCTCGAGCAGGACGATGACCAGCACCGACATCGGTGTCATCGCCAGTCCGGTCAGCGCCCCCTTGCGCCAGGTAATGCCGCTGAGCCGGGCGAAGACGGTCGTCGCCACCGCCTTGACCGCCAGCCGGACAGTGATCACCGCCAGCGCCAGCGCGATACCCGTCGGACCGGGCCGCCAGTCTAGCGAAGCGGCGACGAAAACGAACAGCAGCACGGTCAGCAGGTCCCCGAGCGTGCCGAAGTTGCTCTGCGCCTGCGACAGGATCACTCGCCGGTGCCGGGCGACCAGGCCGAAGGCCAGCGCCGCCAGCAGCGGCGAGAACGCCAGCGCGTGCGTCAGCGCCGTGAGCAGGAGGGTGGCGACGGCGAAGGCGATGGTCGCGTTGCGGTCGGCATCGCCGAGCGGGCGCAGCAGCGCCGGCACCGCGACGCCGAAGAGCGCACCGATTGCCGTCGATACGGCGACCACCACCAGGCTGTTCCAGACCGCTCCGAAAGCGCTGCCGGCGCTGGCCAGCACCCAGTAACCGACCACCGCCTTGAAGAAAAGGACCGAAAAAACGCAATTGAAAGCGGTCAGATGCAACAACCGCTCGGTCACCTGTCCAGCACTCCGGAGTTCGTTGGCGACCCGCAGCACGGCCGCCGGCGAGGTGGACATCGCCAGCGCCGACAGCAGCAGCGCCGGTACCAGCGGTACGGCAAACAGGATGGCCACGATGAACACGGCGGCAAAGGTACTCACGGCTTCGAGCACGCTGCTCGCTCCCAGCCACGGATTGACGCGCAGCCAGCGCAGGTTGATTCGATATCCCAGTTCGAACAGGATCAGCGCGAAGGCGAAGTGCGCCAGCAGCGCGACCGGCCCACCCGACGGGTCGGGCAGAAAGCCGCCCTGGTTGGCAGCCATGATAAAACCGGTGACGCCGTAACCGCTGATTCGCGGCAGCGACAGCCAGCGGTAGGCGATCTCGCCGACCGTCCAGGCCACGGCGATCGCCGCCGGCCAGGCGATGCCGGTCAGTACCGGCAGCAGAGTTTCCGGTATCACGCCTGCTTTCCGATGCCCGTGCCGGCGTCGACCAGCAAGCATGGAAGAGCCGCCTGCGATAGCGAGGACGACGCCCGGCGAGTCATCTGCCGCCGGCCTGGCCGCGCAACGGGCCGACGCCAGCTGTCACAGCGATCGCTTTCCCCCGGCCGCACGCGCCTCGTGGCTGGTGTCATGTTCAATGCGCGATCAGGATTCCGATGCATTGACTTCCCCGAAGTGGATGGCCACAGAATACCCGAGGAGTGCACGGCAAACTAGCGCAATCTCGGGGTCGCCCCGACCACCGGGCGCTGCCTGGGGGACAAGGCGATTGACCACAGGCGGCCTGGGCGGAGGCCAGCGCTGTGATGCTGCACTGCGGTAAGCTAGAATTCGCCCTTTGCCGGTAGCCGAGGTTATCGATGAACGCACGTCTGCGCGAAATCCCCTACAACTACACCTCGTTTTCCGACCGCGAGATCGTCATCCGACTGCTCGGTCCGGAACAATGGGCACTGCTTGACCGGCTGCGCGCCGAGCGTGTCACCGGCCGTTCGGCGCGAATGCTCTACGAGGTGCTGGGGGACATCTGGGTGGTGCAGCGCAATCCTTACCTCGAGGACGATCTGCTGGCCAACCGCGCGCGGCGAATCGCCCTGGTCGAGGCACTTCGCCACCGTCTGCGGGAAATCGAGAAGCGCCGTCAGGGCAACGACCGGGTATCGCCACTGATCGTCGCTGCGGCGGCAGCGGTCGATGCCTTCGAGCGCCATTTCGACGACACCGCCAGGCTGCGCGCGCGGGTCAGGAAGGCCTTGCTCAGGCACACCCGTCGCGACAACATCGCCTTCGATGGCCTGGCGCGCGTCTCGCACGTGACCGATGCGACCGACTGGCGCATCGAGTACCCCTTCGTCGTCCTCCACCCGGACAGCGAAGAAGAGATTGCTCCGTTGGTACGCGCCTGCATCAAGCTCGGGCTGACGATCATCCCGCGCGGTGGCGGCACGGGCTACACCGGCGGCGCGATACCCCTGACGCCGATGTCGGCGGTGATCAACACCGAGAAGCTGCTGGACATTGGCGGCGTCGAAGAAATCCTGCTGCCCGGATGCGAACGCCGGTACGCGACGATCCGGACCGGCGCCGGGGTGGTCACTGCCCGCGTCGCGGAAGCCGCGGCGTCGGCCGGCCGCGTCTTTGCCGTCGATCCGACCTCGGCCGAAGCTTCGTGCATCGGCGGCAACATCGCGATGAACGCCG
>DPSD01000745.1 GCA_003538495.1 Accumulibacter sp. | reverse complement strand
TTTCCAGCAGGCTGCGAACGACGGGGGGATGAATCTTCTGCCAGGTCATACTCACTCTCCTTCTTCGGCAACGCCGACCAGCCGGCGCATGAACACACTGTAGACCACTTTGTTGCATTTTGCAACTAACAGACACAAAATTTTTTCTGCCCGCTTCCCCCCACCCGCGAGCGCTCGCCCGGCGCGGACTGCTCGAGCGCGAAGACGTGCAAGCCATGGGTGCCTGGGAGCACGCTGGAGGCTTCTCGCTTGATGCCCGCGTACGCGTCGAAGCAGACGATTGCCTGGATCTGGAGCGTCTGCTGTGTGACTGTGCCCGGTCGGCCTTCGCGCTGGAACGACGGCGTGCCATCGATCCCGAGCACCTGGTCTACGAGAGCGTCCAGCCTGGCCCGGGGACTAATGCTCTATATTTGTAAGCATTTGTGACCGGACATCGATTCGGTGTACCGAGCAGAGGCGTGTTCACTGATCGCCCGCTCGCGAACCGACAAAACGGTAGCCCACACCCGCTTCGGTCAGAATGTGCTGCGGTCGCGACGGATTGTCTTCGATCTTCTTGCGCAGATAGCCCATATAAACGCGCACGTAGTGGCTGTCTTCGACATGCGCCGGACCCCAGACGTTTTTCAGCAATTGCCGATGCGTCAGCACGCAGTCGGGGTTAGCGATCAGATAGCAGAGCAATCGGTATTCGATCGGCGTCAGGTGAATCACGGTGCCGTTGCGTTCGACGCTTCGCCGCGTCAGGTCGACACGCATCGCACCGAATTCAATGATGGCCACACCGCGATCATCACGGCTGCGACGGCGCAATTGCGCACGTACCCTGGCGAGCAACTCGGCGGTGCCGAAGGGCTTGGTCAGGTAGTCATCGGCACCGGCATCGAGTGCAGCGACCTTGTCGGTCTCGGCGTTGCGCGCCGAAAGCACGATCACCGGCATCTCCGACCAGCTTCTCAGTTCGTGAATGAAATCGATCCCGTTACCGTCAGGAAGACCGAGGTCGAGCACTACCAGGTCGGGGCGGCGGGTGCCGGTCTCGATCAGGGCACGCTGCACACTGTCGGCTTCGAAGACCTGATAGCCTTCGCTTTCGAGCGCAAGTTTGATGAAACGGCGGATATTGGCTTCATCCTCGACGACGACAATGCCGGCGATCGGGTTGTTCATGGAGTGATGTCCTCTGCCGCCAGCAAGTCATCTTCGCAGACCGTCGGCGGTACACCGCGAGGCAGAGAAAAGAGGAAACGTGCCCCGCCATTGGCGCGGTTCTCGGCATGAATCCTGCCTCCGTGCGCTTCGACGATGGCGCGGCAGATGGCCAGACCCAGCCCTACCCCCGGCGTCGTGCTTTCCCGCGCACCGCGTTCAAACTTCTGGAAAATACTCTCTTCGCGTCCTTTCGGCAAACCCGGACCGCAGTCGTCCACCCAGACTTCGATCTCGTACTCGCGCAGCATGGCACCGATGCTGATTACGGTGCCGGCCGGTGTGTACTTGACGGCATTTTCGAGAAGATTGCAGAGCACCCGCTCAATCAGTACCGCATCAATCTCGATCAGTGGCAGCTCATCGGGTAGCGCCGTACGAACCGAATGTGCAGTCAGCGACATTTCCATGGCCTTGAGCGCGCTGCCGACTACTTCCTCGAGCGGCTGCCACTGGCGGTTGAGCTGAACCCTGCCGGCCTGCAGACGAGCCATAACGAGCAACTTGTTGACCTTGGTGCTCATGCGTAGCGCTTCCTCCTTGAGGGTTTCGACGATCAAAGCCTGAGCGTCGCTCGGCTGCGTCAGCCTGAGCGATTCAGCCAGGCCGACGAGTACGCTCAGCGGTGTTCGCAGATCGTGCGAGATGGCGGCCAGAAGCGAGTTGCGAAGGCTCTCGGATTCCATCTGCAGCAGCGTCGCCTGCGCCACCTCGACATAGTGCATGCGCTCGACGGCGATCGCCACCAGACTGGCAAAGGTCTCGAGCTGGCGGCGCGTCTCCGGACCCTGGACGCGTAGCGGGTCGCGCGGCGCGATGGCGAGAACGCCACGCGTGCGCATCGGCGCCTTGAGCGGCAAATAGAGCAGCGGGCTGCCCGGCAGGGTGTCGGTAGACAGTCCTGCCGCTTCGCCGTGATCGAAGGCCCAGCGGGCGACGCCCTCGTCGACGATCAGCGTATCGGCGGTACCCGGTCTGGCATTGACGACTTCCGCTCGCAAGCGGTCTTGGGCGTCGGTCAGGAGCAGCGCAGCCTGGGCATTGAATTCGACCGCCAGAAAGCGATCGCAAGCCTCGGCGATCTGCATCGGCAGCAAGGCTGCCGACAGATCACGTGCCATTTCGTAAAGCCCGCGGGCGCGCGCCTCGCGCTGCGTTGCCACATCGGCGTGCTGCTTGTAACGCGCGGTGAGCTGGCCTGTGATCAAGGCCACAATGAGCATCACGGCGAAGGTCATCAGATATTGTGCATCGCTGACGGCGAAGGAAAAACGCGGTGGCACGAAGAAGAAGTCGAAGGCCGCAACTGCCAGAAAGGAGCTGGCCACCGCAGGGCCACGGCCAAGACGCATGGCCACGAAGAATACTGCGAGCAGGAACAACATGGCGATGTTGGTGAGTTCGATCGCGCCGGCCAGCGGCGCCGCCAGAGCCGTTAGCGCACCACAGATCGCCGCTGCCTTGAGATAGGCCAGCCACTCGCCAGCTGTCGGTGGAGCCGTCGGCGCCGGCACGGCGGCGCGCTTGTCCTCGCTGCGTGCCGCCTGAACCACGTCGAGGTCGGGCGCGGCGTGGCCGATACGGTCGGCGATCGAACGGTACCAGGGTTGCCAGGGGCGAGGATGGTCGCGCCCGACCAGCACCCGCGACAGATTCTGAGTGCGAGCATAGTCGACGATCGCGGCGACCGCCTCGTTGGCCGAAAGTGTCGCGGTTTCGGCACCGAGGGAAGCAGCCAGTTCGAGCGCGCGGACGATGCGCTGGCGTTGCACTTCCGGCTCCGGCCCCGCGGTGTGCGTGTCGACGTGAATGGCATGCCATGGAGCTTCAAGCCGCCCGGCCAGGCGCGCACCGGTGCGCACTAGGCGCTCGCCACCCCTTCCCGGTCCGATGCACACCAGCAGCGCGTCGCGCGTTTGCCATACCTTGCTCACCGAGGTTTCGCGGCGGTAGGCCAGCATCTCGTCGTCCACGCGGTCGGCCGTGCGGCGCAGCGCCAGCTCGCGCAGGGCGATCAGGTTGCCCTTGCGGAAGAAGTTGCGGATCGCACGTTCCGCCTGCTGCGGCAGATAGACCTTGCCCTCTTTCAAGCGCTGCAGCAATTCGTCGGGCGGCAGGTCGACCAGCACCACTTCGTCGGCGTCGTCGAAGACACGGTCGGGTACGGTTTCCCAGACACGAATGCCGGCGATGCCGCTGACCACATCATTGAGGGTTTCCAGATGCTGCACATTGACCGTGCTGTAGACGTCGATGCCGGCAGCGAGCAGTTCATGCACGTCCTGCCAGCGTTTGGGATGGCGCGAGCCGGCGACGTTGGCATGGGCCAGTTCGTCCATCAGGATCAGCGCTGGACGGCGCGCGAGTGCGCCGTCAAGATCGAACTCCCTGAGCACCTTGCCGCGGTAGGGAATTTCAAGCTGGGGTAGCCGTTCGAGACCGGCGATCAAGGCCTCGGTTTCCTTGCGGCCATGCGTTTCGACGACGCCGATGAGCACGTCCGTTCCCAGCTCTTTCTGCTGACGGGCGGCGAGGAGCATCGCGTAGGTCTTGCCGACGCCGGCCGATGCGCCGAAGAAAATCTTCAGTTTGCCGCGCGCGGCTTTGGCCTCTTCCTCCTGAACGCGTGCCAGGAGTTGATCGGGGTCGGGACGTCCAGTCATAGCCAGCCCAGGCGCCGGAAGCGGAAGAAGAGAAACCCCATGGCACCAGCGATCATGGCCAACGCCATCGGGTAGCCGTATTCCCACTCCAGTTCGGGCATCGCCTTGAAATTCATCCCCCAGATACCGGCAAAGGCGGTCGCGATGGCAAAGATCCCGGCCCAGGCGGCCAGGCGCTTGGCGACGTCGTTCTGTTCGATGGCCACCGATGAAAGACTGACCTGGATGGCGGTGCCGATGGTGTCGCGCAGGACGTCGAGGTGCGCGTTGATGCGCGTCAGGTG
>DPSD01000744.1 GCA_003538495.1 Accumulibacter sp. | reverse complement strand
TTGGGATTGTGGAAGGTCATTTCGACCGTGCTCTTCGCCAGACGGCCAACGACCAGCACATCGATGCTGACGCGAGCCAGCCGCAGCGGCTGTGCCGCTGCCGGCGCGCGCAGAATGATGGGGGGCACCACCACCGGCGATGGATCGCTGATCAGCAGACCCTGGGTGCTCGCTGCCTGCGCAGCGAAGAACAGTGCCGTCAATGCAAGAGCTTTCGATATTTTCATGATTTGGCCCATCTCCAAATGAAACGCAATGAGCAGGTAAACGGCGAGTTGCGGTCAACGGGGTCAAAGAGGGGCAAAATCGATTGCCTGCCGCGTCGGCTTCGGCTTACACCAGCCCGCGTGCTGTCGCCAGCAGGTAGCCGATGATGCACGAAGTGCCGACACCGATCAGGCCAGGCGCAATGAAACTGTGGTTGATCAGGTACTTGCCGATGTGGGTGGTGCCTGAACGATCGAACTGGATGGCCGCCAGGTCGCTCGGGTAGGTCGGCAGGATGTAGTAGCCGTAGCTGGCCGCAGCAAAAGCGACGACGAAGCCCGGCGGGACGCCGATCGACAGCGCCACCGGTACCATCGCACTGATCGCCGCGGCCTGCGAGTTGACGAACTTGGAGACGATCAAGAGCGCCAGGGCGTAGGTCCAGGGGTGTGTCTGGACGATGCCGGCAAGGCCGTCCTTGATGACCGGAAGGTTGGCTTCGAAAACCGAATCGGCCATCCAGGCCACCCCAAAAACCGCCACCACCGCGATCATTCCCGCCCGGAATACCTCGGTCTTGCCGATCGTCGCGGGATCGATCCGGGTGAAGATGATGATGAAGGCGCCGGCCATCATCATGAACATCTGGATGGTCAGCACCATCGATACCGGCTTGCCGCCAAACTGCGGCCGCAAGGCTTCGTCCGCACCCAGGAGTGCGACCACCGCGATCGCGCTGACAAAGATCCACATTGCCGTCCATTGGCTGCGCTCGATTTTCTTGCCGAGCAGCGTCGTCGCTTCGCCATAAACGAACTTGCGGTTTTCGGGGTCGGCGATGAACTTCTGGAAATCTTCATCCTGGTCGAGATCCTTGCCGCGGAACCAACTGAAAATGCCGACCATCAGCACGCCACAGAGGGTCGATGGAATGGTCACCGAGAGCAGCGTCACGAAGTCGATCAGTGGCGCACCCGCGGGTGCCTTGGCCAGGAAAGCGGCCAGCGAGACGACGGCGACCGACACCGGACTGGCGATGATGCCCATCTGGGCGCCAATCGACGAACCTGCCATCGGACGTTCGGGGCGGATGCCGTTCTTGATCGCAATGTCGTAGATGATCGGCAGCATGGTATACACGACGTGGCCGGTGCCGCACAGCATGGTCAGGAAGGTAGTGACGAAAGGCGCCAGGATCGATACGTATTTCGGATTGCGCCGCAGTACCTTCTCGGCCAGGAGCAGCAGCACTTCGAGACCACCCGAAGCCTGCAGGGTTGCCGAAGCAGCGACCACGGCGACGATCGTCAGCATCACATCCACTGGCGGCTTGCCGGGCGGANNTCACGTTAGGGTCTTGAGCATCCTCGATTTGGGCCCCGTTGTCGTACATGGCAACGACATCGGCGACGCCCCCAGCATGAAGCTCAAGAGCCTAGAGCTCTTACCCGCACCTTAGGCTTGACCGCCCAGCGGCAAGTCCCTAGGGTCATTGGCAGATCATGAAAACGGCTCACTACCAGATCATCCGTGTTGTGCTCTGTGCGGCGTTGCTGGTCCTGACCGATACGGACTCCTCCCTCTGGTGGGTTGTCGCCGTCCCCTGGGCTCTGTTCTGTTTCCTTGGAATCATCGCAACCGTGCCAGTGGTATGTGTGATCGGGACCAGTGCGGGAGCAGACCAGGCGGACTGGATGAGCGATGAGTTCGTCGCTGCGCTGCTTGTCGTTACACCAACCACCTTGGCCGTTATCGCTTCCGCACTCATAGACCTGAGGAAGAAGCGTCAAGGTTCCGTTCCAAGCTCAAGCCCGGCCCACAAAGCACACCTTTAGTCTGCCCCAAGGCCGGTGGCACAGTCGCTGATGGCTCGACGCATGCATCTAGTCTGGCTTGGGTCGTTGTTTTTTGACCTGACCAAGTAAACGTTCCCCAACAAAGTAAGATGCCACCTTCCTCTCGTCCCCGAGGGCTTGGCGGACCTTCGAGAACGAGGAGGAGAATGACGACGCCAATACCGCCCAGCAGTCCGAGCGCCACACCGCCCTTGCGCGCGCCATAGAACAGGCAGGCCAGAATGAGGAGCAATTCGAGAGTCAGTAGCATGGTGATGAACCCTTTTCGCGTAGTTGCCAGCCTGGAGGACAGCATTCGCTGTTGTGGTGGCGACGCGATGTCGCTTACAGCCGCCACTGACCGGCAATGCTACAAGATCCCGCCGGGAAGGCGTTATATTTTGGATCAGCAACTCTGCCAGCGAAGCAGATTCCGCGCTGCCTCCGTATAAGCTCATAAGCAAAGATTCGTTGGCTGTCGTGCAGCGCTCTCCTAGACTCCGTCCCACCCATTGATTGAACGGAGTTCTCATGAAGTTGAAACGTCTTCTTGCCGGCCTGCTGACCAGCGCACTGATTATCGGCAGTGCGGTCGCTGCCGACATCTCTCTTTTGAACGTCTCCTACGACCCCACCCGCGAGTTGTACCAGGACTTCAACGCCGCTTTTGCCAAACACTGGCAGGGCAAGACCGGTGATACGCTCAAAGTGAACGCTTCGCATGGCGGTTCCGGCAAACAGGCGCGCTCGGTGATCGACGGCATCGATGCCGACGTGGTCACCCTGGCGCTGGCCTATGACATCGACGCCATCGCCGACAAGGGCATCGTGCCGCTCGACTGGCAGAAGCGGCTGCCCAACAACGCCGCGCCCTACACCTCGACGATCGTCTTCCTGGTCCGCAAGGGCA
>DPSD01000684.1 GCA_003538495.1 Accumulibacter sp. | reverse complement strand
CCATCCTCGTTGATGCCGTCGAGCAAGCCCCACGCGCAGTCGCTGACGCCAATCACCTGCCTGCCATTCCATGCCGTCTTCAGGATCACGCCTTCACACAGCTGCGGCGGATAGTCGTAGTTGCGTACCAGTAGCGGCCGCTTGCCGGTCAGGGCGACTTGCGAACACGCCGTGACATACGGCGGCGGACAGAACAGCGACAGAAAGCGCGCTTCCACGTCGCCGCCACCGGCCAGCTCTGCCAGCTTGTCATAGGTTGGCAGCAGCTCCGGCATGTGCTTGCGCAGCGCCCGCAGGCACGGCAGATAGTAGGGGCGCGCCGCCTCGCCGCCCTGCAGATACCAGCGGCGATACGACGGCCAGAACTCACCGAACAGCGATTTCCAGATCACCCCCGGTCGTTCTTCCTCGACCGCGCGGAAGAGCAGCGACTGGGTCTGAATAAGCGGCATCGACCTCAGCCGATGGTCAGAGGATCTTGAACGCCCCGGCCGACGGCGCCGCTTCCTGAACGGCGGTATCCAGCGGACGGCCCTTGTAGAAGCTCTGGATGCCGCTGATCCAGTTCAGGGCCCGCGAGTTCAGCTTGAACTCCTCGGTCATCGAGCGGCCGCGGGTAATCAGGATCCCCAGATCCGCGCCTTCATAGCGATAGTCGCCGGGGCCCGTAATGCGCAGCCAGAAAGCCTCGTGTTCGCCGTCGACCGCCAGGCGGTGATAGTCAAAGCGGTGATAGCTGACCTTGCCGGCCTCGTCCATTCGGTAGATCCCGGATTGTGGCGCCTGGTCGACCATATCCACGGTCTTGTCGGTGTACTTCATCACCAGCTGGCTCCAGCTGTCGATGTACTTGGGGTTCTTCCAGCGTTCGTTCAATGCCGCCACGTCGAGCTTGAAGTCCACGCCGCTGAACTCCAGCAGATGGAAGAAGAACAACGGCGCGTCGGCATAGGCGAAGGCCGCGTGGTTGGTCATCGGACTGGCACCGCAGACTCGCGGGTTGAGTTCGCCCAGATAGACCTCATCGGTATCCTGGTCGACCAGAAAATCCAGGTCGAAGTAGCCGCGATAGCCTTCCTCGAGCAACTGGTTGCCGAAGGCATAAGCGTAGTCGCGGGCCGTGATCCGGGCCTTTTCCGGAAATGCTCCGGGGAAGACCTCGTTGCCGCACCAACCGCCCTTGTACGGGGTCAACTCCTTTGCCCCGACGATCTCGGTCAGCAGCGGACCGACCACCGTACCGCAACGCGTCACGCAGGCTTCCAGCGTGCCACCGCGGCAGTTGATCCGCTTCATCACCTTGACCTCGGGATCCTTGACAATCTCGTCGGCGTACTTCTTCCATTCCTCCTCGTTGGAAATGAAGAAAGTGGTGTGACCCGAATCACCGAAAGCCGACTGAATCACCAGGTCGGTGCCCAGCCCATTTTCCTCGGTCAGCTTGATCAGCTGTTCGTAGCTTTCGACCTTGGCCAGCACGTTCGGAACCGACGGCACCGACGCCTTGTTGCCGATCCGAACCGTTTCCATCTTGTTATCGCAGCGCTTGCGCAACGACGCCGGCGGAAACCACAGCTCGATCCCCAACTCCTTGCACAACTCCTCGGTCTTCTCGTCGAACATCAGGAAGACAGCCACCGGATCGCCGCCCTGACGCTTGATATAGTCGATGACCTCCTTGTTCTGCAGGAGATAGTTGTTGATGTCCTCGATCCCTTCGAACTCGGGATGCGGCTGCTCGCTGGGAACGAACACGTTCGGATGGCGGCCATCGTAGCAGTCGATGTAGTTGATGTGCTTGAAGTGCGGCACCCGTTCGTCCATGCCGGCCAGATTGAAGTTGGTGGCACTGATGAAATAGATCGGCCGGGTGTTCCGATGGAAGAACAGGCGCAAATCCGACATGCTGGTGATCGCTGCCGTTGCGGGCTGAGTCATTTCTAGTCTCCTCTGGGCTTGTGTCTTTGTCTGAGGCGTCTCTTTCCTGCGGCCTTGCTGTAGCGCGAAGATCCCGATCCCGAAGAGGGCAAGCAGCGCCACCCCGGTGAGTAGCGCGGTGGTCACCGGGTCAGCCTCCTGACGTCCGAAAAAGCGAACTGGTCAAGGATGGGAGTGGTACGGTGGAACATTTTCGGCCAGTGCAGCGGCGATACTGGCCTGGGCATCGAGTTCGGCCACCCGGACGATCGAACCGTCTGCGCCGGCGACTGCACCCGCTGGCGGCGCCGCGATGTCCGAACGTGATCCGCGCGTCGGCTTGATCAACGGCCCCAGACTATTCAAGTAGTCCTCTTCCCTGCCCAGGTGTTTCTGGTAGACCGGAAACTCGATCGGCCGGTCACGGAAGCTCTTGAGCGTCTGGCCCAGGCCGCGGATCCCCACCTCGCGCTCCCGGCGAACGCGCGCCAGATCGATTTCCACCGGCATGATCTCTTCGCCCCCACCCGCCTCGTGAATGACGTAACCGGAAGGGCCAACGATGATCGACCGACCGGTGCCGCAGTCGCCGACGCCGTTGACATCGAAAAAGTAGCACTGGTTGATGGTGGCGTTGGCACGGGCGATCGGCAGCTCGACATCGCGGTCAATGGTGTCGGTCATCGTCGGATGGAGGATGCATTCGGCCCCCATCGCCACCAGCGTCCGGGTCGTTTCGGGAAACCACATGTCGTAGCAGATGGAAACCCCGAAGCGCCCGACGTTGGGCACGTCGAACACCGAGAATTCGATACCCGGCTTGACGCCCATTTCGTAGGGCAGAAAGGGGAACATCTTGCGGTAACGGGTGACCACCTTGCCGTTCGGATCGATCACCGACGTGGTGTTGTAAACGTCATCACCGACGCGCTCGAACATCGAACCCGGCAGCAACCAGAGGCCGTGCTTGGCCGCCATCTGGCAAAAAAGCTGTTCGGCCGCCCCGCCGGTCTGCTGGGCGTGGAACGGTACCGGCCCGAAGGGGGCCAGTTCGCTAAATACCACCATCTGCACCCAGGGAAAGCGGGCCATGACGACGTCCAGCTTGTGGCCCATCGCGGTGATGTTCTCATGCTCCATCGAGATGTTCATCTGGATGCCAGCAATTGAAAAAGGGATCATGAAGTGCTTTCTCCTGCCGCTTCTGGTGAGCGGATGGTCATTTTTCGACTCGCCGTCAGGTTGATCCGCAGCCAACTCGAGCGGACTTCCTGACGGTCATCACTGGTCGCCGCCCTTCACGACCGCGGCCTTACTTCTGCCATCGCCTCCCTGGATGGCTTCACGGAGTACACGATGACCGCTTTACCCGTTGTCATCACTGCGCGAGCCGCGGCCAACCCGGCGCCACGCCTGATTGCGGGCTCTTGCTGACGCGCCGCCGACCCGCCTGCAACAGCAGGCGCTGACTGGCAGACGCCAGCCTCCCGACGATAGCGGGTTGGCGGCCAAATCAAACCCGCTCCGGCCTGCAAGTTCAGGCGCCAATCGCCTGCAGCGAGGCTTCGATCACATCCAGGCCTTCATCCAGCAGCACCTCCGGGATGGTCAGCGGCACCATTACCCGCAGTACATTACCGTGCGCCCCGCACAACAGCAACAACAAACCACGTTTTGCCGCTTCGTTCTTCAGTGCCGTGGCGATGTCTGGCGCCGGTTGCCGCGGATCGCCGTTGCGGCAGAACTCCACCGCTGTCATCGCCCCGAGCCCGCGCACCTCGGCGATCGCCGGATACTTCTCCTGCATGGCGGCGAAGCGCTTGCGCATGCGCTCGCCCAGCAACATCGACCGCTCGCACAGCTTCTCCTCGGCAATCACGTCCAGCACCGCCAGCGCACCGGCAACGGCCACCGGGCTTCCGGCATAGGTGGAACCCAGGCCGCCGACCTCGGCGGCATCCATGACCTGTGCCTTGCCGACGACCGCGGCGACGGGCAAGCCACCGCCAAGCCCCTTGGCCAGCGTGATGATGTCCGCTTCGACGCCATAATGTTCGATCGCGAACAGCTTTCCGCAACGGGCAAAACCGCTCTGCACCTCATCGGCAACCAGCAGAATCCCGTGCGTATCGCACAAGGTCCGCAGGCGGCGCAAGAAACCCAGCGGTGCCGGCAGGTAGCCACCCTCTCCCTGCACCGGCTCGATGACGATCGCCCCGACTTGCGTGGGTTCGATGCTGTAGGCAAACAGTCGTTCAATCGCCTCGATCGAATCGTCTTCCGAAACACCGTGCAAGGCATTCGGAAACGGCACGTGAAATATGCCGCCCGGAAACGGCCCGAACTTGACCTTGTACGGCGCCACCTTGCCGGTCAGCGCCAGTCCGAACATGGTCCGACCATGAAAACCGCCGCCGAAGGCGATCACACCGGTTCGGCCAGTCGCCGCACGGGCAATCTTGACCGCGTTCTCGACCGCTTCAGCTCCGGTATTGACCAGAAACGACTTCTTCGGCGTCGCGCCGGGTGCCGCCGCATTGAGTCGCTCGCACAGCTCGACGTACGACTCGTAGGCTACCACCTGAAAGCAGGTATGCGTAAATGCCGCCAGTTGCTGGTTGGCCGCAGCCACCACCCGCGGATGGCAGTGGCCGGTATTGACTACCGCGATACCGGCGCAGAAGTCGATCCAGCGACGGCCCTCGACATCCCATATTTCCGCATTTTCGGCCCTTTCGGCGAACAGCGGGTGTGCCTGGCCAACACCTCTGGGCAGGGCTGCCTGGCGTCTGGCCATCAAGCTGGCGTTGGTTTCCATGGTCGTATCGTGACGTGCGTTCATGTCTTTCTCCAGTGCTTTCGCCCGCAGGCTCAATTGATCCCACCGATGCAAATATGCTTGATTTCGAGATAATCCTCGATTCCGTACTTGGACCCCTCTCGTCCCAGACCAGACGACTTCATCCCGCCGAATGGTGCGACCTCGGTCGAGATCAAACCGGTGTTGACACCGACAATGCCATACTCCAGGGCACTCGACACGCGCATGCTGCGTGCCAGGTTCTCGGTATAGAAGTAGGAAGCGAGGCCATATTCGGTATCGTTGGCCATCGCCACCGCGTCGCTCTCGGCCTTGAACCTGAAGACCGGCGCCACCGGTCCAAACACTTCTTCGCGAGCGATACGCATCGCCGGCGTCACGTCGGCCAGAATGGTGGGTTCGTAGTAGGTTCCACCGAGACCATGGCGCTGCCCACCACAAACCACCCGAGCGCCCTTGTCGCACGCATCGACGACCAGTTCCTCGACCTTGGCGATCGCCGCCACGTCGATCAGCGGACCTTGGGTGACGCCCTCGTCGACCCCGTTCCCAACTCGCAGGCCGGCAACAGCCGCTCCGAGCTTTTCGACGAAAGCGTCGTAGATGCCTTCCTGCGCGAGGATGCGGTTGGCGCAGACGCAGGTCTGGCCAGCGTTGCGATACTTGGAAAGCATCGCACCCTGCACCGCGGCATCGAGATCCGCGTCGTCGAAGACGATGAACGGCGCGTTCCCGCCCAGTTCCAGAGACAGCTTCTTGATCGTCGGCGCACACTGCTGCATGAGGATTCGACCAACTTCCGTGGACCCGGTAAAGCTCAGCTTGCGCACCGTCGGATTGGCGCACAGCTCGCCACCGATCGCGACCGCGTCGCCGGTCAACACGTTGAAGACGCCTTTCGGAACGCCCGCCCGCTCCGCCAGTTCCGCCAGCGCCAGCGCCGACAGCGGCGTCGCCTCCGCCGGCTTGAGCACTACGCAGCAGCCGGCTGCCAGCGCCGGAGCGACCTTGCGGGTGATCATCGCCGCGGGGAAGTTCCAGGGCGTGATCGCCGCGCAAACGCCGATCGGCTCCTTGGCGACGAGAACGCGCTTGTCGGCGTGGTGCGGCGGAATGATGTCCCCGTAGACGCGCTTCCCTTCCTCGGCAAACCACTCGATGAACGAGGCGGCGTAGGCAATCTCGCCGCGCGACTCGAGCAGCGGCTTGCCCTGCTCCGCGGTCATCAGTTGCGCGAGATCCTCCTGGTTGGCGAGCAGCAGTTCATACCACCGGCGCAGAACCTTCGCCCGCTCGCCGGCGGTCCTCGCACGCCAAGCCGGCTGCGCGACACGAGCGGCCTCGATCGCTCGACGGGTTTCGCCCGCGCCTGCGTCGGGCACCGTCGCCAGTTGCTCGCCGGTGGCCGGGTTGATCACCGGAAAGGTTCGCGAACTGTCCGCGCAACACCATTCCCCATTGACGTAACACAACTGCCTGAGCAGCGTCGTATCGGCAAGTTTCACAGGCTTCGATCCTCCTGGTACGTTGATCGTGGCGCATTCAAGCCGCCGAAATCCCGGCTGCTGAGCAGACCTTGCTGCCAGCATGCACCATCAGGGGTCGACTCTACGCGCAAAATCGGTGCTAAATCGGACCAATTTCTGCAGAAACCATGATACCAATTTGGACCCGTTCACGATCGACCGGCCGCCCGGCGTGACCCTGACTTGCTGCCGCTTCGACAACGAGCCGAGTGAATCCCGGACACCGCTTGCCTGCCTGGCAAGAATGAGGTCGTGTTCGCCCGGCCGAGGCCGACCCCGAAACGCTTGCCATCGGCCTGCGATCGGTATGCACGGGCGCTCCGCGATCAAGGCGATCGGACGTCGCCTCCGCGCCCGATCCCATCTGTCAACACCGGTTGAAAACTGACACAGTTCTTCCTTTGTCACCGATTCAAAACTGATACACCCCCATGCGAGTGTGGTCCGGAAATTCGGACAGGAGGATAAGTGGTGCGAAAGCAGCCACAACAGGAGCAGGAGCATGACAAGCAGGACGAGGCGAAAGCACCAGGGGCGTCATACCCTCTATCAAGCCGCTCGGCAGAACAACCCCAAGCACTGGAGCCTGAAGACCCGGAACTGGTCGCCGATCGGCGCCGAGACACTCACACCGGAGCGTGACAAAGTCGTCTCTG
>DPSD01000238.1 GCA_003538495.1 Accumulibacter sp. | reverse complement strand
GATTTCCAGGTCCGGTTTGGCGTTCGCCTTCATGGACATCCGACACAAGGAAAAGTCCCTCGCTGGCGTTGTGATCCAACGCCTTGTGGTTTTGTCCTTGAGGTGGAAGAGCGCTGGCATCAGAATGAATTGGTATTGCCGTGAATTGTTCAGGGCGGATGTACGCGGCACTTCCATTTCCGAGCTCTCCGTGTATTGCACCGGCGACTGGGATGCAGAGCGAGAGGCGGAACATCGCCAGGCGGTGAAGCTGATTCGCCCTTGATGCCCATCCATTCGTGCGAAAACGGCTACCAATCGCTGCAGGCATAAGCGGGGTCGGCGCTCACATCCACATCCCGGCATGCTTGAAGGTCAGCACTCACCCTGTCCGCGCACAGACCCCGTCCGCTCTGTTTGCCCGCCATTTCCGTAATGGGGTGATCGATTACCCTCGCACAGATCCGAAACGAAGGGATTCATGAGCAAGACCAGCGACGAACACTACCTCAGGGCCGCAACGCAGCTTGGTGATTTCCAGATCGTGATTGCTCACAAAGCGATCCATTCAAGCAGGGGCGTGAAGCTGATCGACCGAGGCGTGCGGGTGGACAGCAGACTCTGCCACCGGCTACTCAGTCACAAGCTGCAAGTGCCGATCGATGAAAGCCTCACTGCCGAGAGGACGGTCACGCCGGACGAGTTGCGCGGTCGGGCTGAACGCCTCATGGCGGACCTGTCGTTCTACGGGCAACTCGGCGCCGATGACGGCGATCGCGCGGCATTGCTGGGAAGCATTGGCCGCATTGCACTTCCGCAGCCGATCGCCTTCAGGTTAACGGTCGCCCGCGATTGCCGCAGCGCCGTCTTCCAGCACAGCCTGCAAGTTGCGCTCGTCGCGCTCTACCTGGGCATACGCCACGGCCTTCGGGCAGGCAAGTTGCGCGCCCTGGCAGCGGCAGCACTGCTGCACGATATCGGCATGCTGCACATCGATCCCGAGATCCTGAAAGCCGACCACCCATTCAGTGGCGCCGAGCAGCGACAGCTGCATGCGCACCCGCTCACTGCCACGATGATCGTCCAGGAACGGCCGGAATACCCGCCAGAAGTCGCGCGAGCCATTCTGGAGCACCACGAACGTTACGACGGTAGCGGCTATCCACGGGGCTTGAGAAGCAACGAGATCAGCGTCGAGGGACGCATCCTGCTGCTCGCCGAGGTCGTCACCGCACTTCTCGACAAGAAGGTTGGAGAGCCCGGGAAAAACCTGTCGCTCATTCTGCGCCTGAACCACGGCAAGTTTGACCCCGAGATGTCGAAGCATATTTTGCAACTGCTGGAACGGGAGGCAGCCGCGGCGGCCGTCGACGAGGCTGATCAGGCGCTGGGACAGCGAAACGTGGAGCGCCTCAAATGCCTCGGCGAGGAGTTCGACCACTGGTGCCAGACACAGTCAGCGCTGGAAAAGTACGCTGCAGATGCACCCGCCATCGGCGCATTCCTGACAGCTCGCTTGGCAGCGCTGCAGCGTTCGCTGGCGGACGCCGGCCTGCACCCTGATAATTCACCTGTGATCGGCATCGATGCTCAAGAGCAGGCAGCCGCGGTGACCGAGTTGGCGATGCTCATGCGCGAAACGCGATGGCAGCTGAACACGATCATTCAGGATGCCTTGTCTCGCTTTACGACGCTGGAAACGAGCGACAAGCCTGGAGAGTGCGCCATCCGTGACTGGCTTCTGCGCCTGCAGGAGCAGTTGAGACGTGATGGATCTGACGAACGGACGCGCAGCCCTGGCGATGGATGACGCGCGATCCCGAGGTGGTGGCGAGCGACGGCACGCCATCGAAAGCTCTCCGATAGTGACCAGAGGCGCGTTCGGGCCCTCGCCGATGGCCGCTGCCAGCGGCGTTGCGAAAGTCCGTTAACGCTGGCGGTTTGCAACTGAACACTACTACGGCCGGGCACTCGAAGACGCTGGCATCCGTCGAGCGATGCCGCAGGCAATGATTCGGCAAGGCGCAGACGGCCCGCCGTTCTATTCCCCCGGGACCTGGCCCGTATCGTGAGACCAGCGCAGGCCGCTCGCCAACGCACTCGAACCTCGCGCGACGCGCGGTAGCGGCGTGGCACGCGGCGCGCAGCTGGCTTATGATCGGGACTGAACAGCCCGCCACCTCGTAACGATGGTCTCTCCGCCCATGCCGCGTGCCGCCGAAACCACGGAAATCGCAGAGATCTCCCAGATCTTCCTGAGCGCCACCGCCCAGGACTGCCGGCAATACCGGGAAGCGGTGCGCGACTTCGTGCAGGACAACGAGATCGCGGCCAAGATCTTCCTGCAGGAAAACTGGGCGGAAGGCGGCGACTTCGTGGTCGATGTCTGCGAGCGACGAGTCAAGACCTGCGACGCCTACCTCGGTCTGTTCGGCTACCGCTACGGCTGGACTCCGCCCGGGTTCACCAAGTCGATCACCGAACTGGAGTTCCGCTGGGCGGTGGATCGCTGGCGGCAGCCGGTGCCGCCGATCTTCGTCCTGCTTCCCGAGAAGGACAGCGAGGCGGACAAGCAGTTGCGCGAATGGGCTCGTCCTTACCTGGAGCAGGAGTTTCCCGACGAGGTCTCGCTGGCCAAGGGCGTCAGTGCGCAACAGGCTTTCCTGGCATCGGTCGTCGAGTGGGCGTCGGACGGACGCATCCTGGTCTATTACCGAACCCCCCTGCAACTGGTCGGCAAGGCCCTGTCGTGCATCCAGCACTGGAACCAGCGGCTGCTCCGCCAGGCCCTGGCAGGTCGCCGGGAAGCGCTCGGGGACATTCCCGCCGAAGACCTCGGGCGCGTCGGCCGCGAAGACCAGCGGGCGGCCCTGAGCGGGGCGCTGGAAGCGTTCCGCGATCGCCAGGGGCAGCGGGCGATCGCCTTTCTGGTGCATGGCCCGGAGAACCACGGTCAGCGCGAATTCGCCGAGTTCCTCTACCGTTGGGACGACGAATGGGAGGATATCGCAGTCCATTGCGGACAGGCCTCGGAGCCGGACAGCATTGATTCGCTGATCTGCTGGACCTGCGGTCAGCTGCAGGAGCCGGTGCTCGGCGCGGCCAGCGTTGACGCGCTCGCCGCAGTGCTTGCCGCGCGTCTCGCCCGCGGTTCGGTTGTTTTCGTCCTGCGCACCAGCGGGCGGCAGGCGCAACGGCTGCTGACCTTCCAGAACGGCTTCTGGGAGCCGCTGCTGGCTGGGCTCGCCGGGCGGCTTACCGCCGGG
>DPSD01000552.1 GCA_003538495.1 Accumulibacter sp. | reverse complement strand
CCAACATCGGCCAGACCGCCGATGCGCTGGCCGCCGCGAACGTCAAGGCCGACGGGGTCGGACTGTACCGCACCGAGTTCGTCTTCCTGGTCCAGGATCATTTCCCTGCGGAAGACGAGCAATACCAGTTCTACCGCGCCACGGCGGAGCACCTGCGACCGTCGGAAACCGTAATCCGCCTCCTCGATGTCGGCAGCGACAAGCCGCTCAGCTATTTCCCGCTGCCACGCGAAGCCAATCCGGCCATGGGCTGTCGCGGCACCAGGCTGCTGCTCGCCCATCCCGCGCTGCTGAATACGCAACTGCGGGCCATACTCCGGCTTAGCGCATCGCATCCGGTCGCCATTCTCCTGCCGATGATCGACGGCATCGACGAACTGCGCGCGGCCAAGGCGGCGATCGAAAGCGCCAAAAAAGAACTCGCCGAAGCGGGCCCTTCTTTCGACCCTTGCATTCCCATCGGCGCGATGATCGAAACGCCGTCCGCGGCGATCCTCGTCGGGCAACTGGCCGACGAGGTCGATTTCCTCAGCGTCGGCACCAACGACCTCGTCCAGTTCCTGCTGGCTGCCGACCGGATACGTGGCGAAATGGCGTCCACCTACGACCCCCTGCATCCGGCGGTCATCCAGGTGCTGGCGACGCTGGCGAGCGTGGCCAGGAGCAAGGGCAAACCGATCTCCCTGTGCGGCGAAATCGCCAGCGACCCCGCCTATACAAACCTCTTGATCGGCCTGGGATTTCGCAGCTTCAGCGTCGCTGCCGGCCGGCTACTGGAGATCAAGCACGCGATTCGCTCGACCAGTCTTCAAGACGCTGAAAGACTGGCCGGGCAGGTTCTGCCATTGAGTTCAACTCGCGACATCAGGGCGCGCGTGCAGGACGACTGGAATCGGCGCCGGCCGGTATCCTCGCCCGAACTCGACCCGGCACCGTCCGCCACCAGCACAACACCGCTTCCGGTGACCCACAACGCCGTTCTGCAGCGCTTTGAATCGCAGGCGGGCAATTCGGGTCTGGCATTCTTGAGCTACCTCGTCGAAGGCGATCGCGTCATTCTGAATCGCACCTTCGTGCCCGACGAACGGCGCGGACACGGACTTGCCGCTGAACTGGTCCGCGTCGCGCTCGACGAGGCGCGGCAACGACGCTGGAAAATTGTCCCCCGTTGTTCGTACGTTGCCCGGTTCATCGACCGCCACCCGCAATTCTCCGACCTGGTGAGCCAGCAGGAGCGCGAACTGGAGTGAACGAACAGCGCCGATGCCAATAGAGGGCGGTCGAAGCCGGCGCCGGTGCATGCCGACCAGCGTGTCGCCGGCTTGCCGGTGTTCAAGGGAGGCCAAGTTACGGGGATTGCCCGTCCTGCCGGCACTTGCATCCCGGCTTCTGACCTCCGCGACCAGGGCGATATTGCCAAGGTGCACGAGTGGCTCGGTCATGCCGGCATCGCCACCACCCGCCCTTTATGACCACCGCAGGACCAGGCCGGAGGACAGCCCGATTTTCAAGGTCGCGTATTGATGTTCTGGCCGAGAGGAGTCGAATCGAGGTTCAGCAGCACAAGTGGGCGCTCCGGCTTCTGGTGTCAGGGTTTGAGCAGAAGGCGCAAATTGGCTTCGTCAAGCAACCGCTCCGCAATCACTGCCGCCAGCAAGTCGAAGCAAAGGCAAGCCGCGAACTTCAATTCACTGCGCTCCGCAAGTCGCACGCCAAACGTGGTCCTGGCGGAATGATCGGCCGGCCGCTGCAGCAGTTCAGGCACCGGGACTCCAGCGTCGGTTTCCACCCACAGCTCGTCCACCCGCGCGCGGCCAATCTCACCTAGTCTCAACGCCAATGCACTATTGACTGCACCGCCGGCAAATGTCCACCAACGCTGCCGTCCAGACGGCAGGTGCTCTAGCAGGAGCGATCCCTGGCGCTCGGGTGCGAAGATCAGGTGACGAACTTCATCGAGTTGCCGAATGCCCCGCTTCGACAGGCCCAACTCCGCATCGCCTTCCTTCAACAACACCCGGCGCATGGCCTGACAGACCTCGAAACCCAAGCAGCGAGAGGTTCCGAGCCAGCGCGATTTGCCTTTCTCGTCGCTCGGCTCCAGCCACACCGTGCGCTTGGACCACTCAACTGACATCACCTTCCAGCTTCGGCCACCAAGCAGGAGGACCGTCGGGCCGTTCTTGTGCTGCTGAACCGCCATCGGATCGACATGACCCAGCTCGGTGGAACCGTGGCGTGCCGTCAGCGTCATCGGGCTTGCAAACGCCGACAGCAGATCAAGGAAATGAGCGCGCCCGAACAGCCTTTCGCCTTCCGGCCCGATCGACACGAGGCCGCTGCTGACGAACAGGATGCCCTTGCCCGCCATGAAATCGAACACCGTCGCCACCGTCTCCGGATCGAGGTCGGGGAACTGTGTGCGAGCGACGCCGATCACCTCGTGCGCAGGCAGGCCGGGGGATTCGAGCACGAGCGCCATCATCTGCTGCGCCACCATGTGCCACGGCAGCGGCGGCGGTTTGATGTGCTCGACATACCTCTCGCGCCACAGCGTGGTGATCGCACAAGCCAGCAGGAAGGCCTCGTCGGTCGTCGTCAGGAACAGGTAGTTGCGGCGGCTGCCGGTGCGCCGGCCGGTGCGCCCCATCCGCTGCAGAACTGAAGACACGGTACTCGGGGAGTCGATCTGAATCACGAAGTCCAGGTCACCGACATCGATCCCCAACTCCAGCGTGCTGGTGGCGACGATCACGCAGTCCTGCTCTTCGGCGAAAGCGGTTTCGGCAAGCTTCCGCTCGGACGCACTCAAGGACGAATGCGAGACGAAGGTCCGGGTGTTCAAGCTGCGCAGCGCCACCCCCAGTTCCTCCACCCTGGAGCGGCTGTCACAGAAGACCAGACGTTTCGAGCCACGGTGCAGCCGTGCGATCACCGTCGCGGCATTGGCCATCGAGCCCACATGATCGATGGTGACATCGGCGTCCGTGCTGACCGACGATGAGCCGACGATCTGTCGCTCACCCGACCCGGCAAACCAGTCCAGCAGTTCATCCGGATTGCCAACCGTCGCCGACAAGCCAAGCCTCTGAATCGGCTGCCTGGCGTAAGCCTCAATGCGTTTGATCACTGCGCGCAGGTGCCACCCACGGTCGTCACCGGCAAACGCATGCAGCTCATCAGCGATGACGACGCGGACGCTGCCGAACCACGACGCTCGATCGACCTTCGTCGAAATGAGCATCCCTTCGAGAGATTCCGGCGTCGTCAGCAGGATGTCCGGCGCCGAGCGCCTGGCCCGCGCCCTGGCACCCTGCCCGACATCACCGTGCCACACCTGCACCGTCCTGCCGACGAAGCCGGCATAGCGCGACAACCTCGACTCAAGGTTGTTGAGCAGCGCCTTGATCGGGCACACATAGAGAACGCTCGGCCCCGGCCACTCCTCGGTCGCCATGCGCGACAGGACGGGAATGATTGCCGCTTCTGTCTTGCCACCGGCCGTCGGCGCCAGAATCAGGCAATGATTGCCGTCAAGGATCGGGACTACCGCATCCGCCTGCGTCGAGCGCAGACCAGTCCAGCCCATCGAATTGACGATGTGATACTGC
>DPSD01000098.1:1949-4552 GCA_003538495.1 Accumulibacter sp. | reverse complement strand
ACCCAGTCAACCCGCACGGTGACCACCGCACCGCCTACCTTTGGGAAAAGGTGTGAGCGCGTGAAAGCTGGTTGGAAATCATCGGCCGTTACCTGATCGCTCAGCGGAACAAGAAGCAGCAGATCGAGACGATCATTTTCCCCCGCTTCCATCAGCTTGACGTCACCCGCGACATTCAGGCGGCGGTGCTCAAGGAGGGCCCCGGCGGCAAATACCTGATCCAGCATTCGGCTGGTTCGGGCAAGACCAACTCCATCGCCTGGACGGCGCATTTCCTCGCCGAATTGCACGACGCGCAAAACAAGAAGGTCTTCGACTCCGTGCTCGTGGTTTCCGATCGCACCGTAATCGACTCGCAGCTTCAGGAAGCTCTCTTCGATTTCCAGCGCACCACCGGCGTCGTGGCGACGATCACGAACAAGGATGGCAGCAAGAGTTCGAAACTTGCCGAGGCGCTATCGGGCGCCAAGAAGATCGTCGTCTGCACGATCCAGACCTTCCCCTTCGCGATCGAGGCCGTGCGCGAACTGGCAGCCACCCAAGGCAAGCGCTTCGCGGTGATCGCCGACGAGGCTCATAGTTCCCAGACCGGAGAGGCGGCGGCGAAGCTCAAGGCCGTGTTGAGCCAAAAGGAATTCGAGGAGTTTAACGACGGCGGCGAGGTCAGCACCGAGGACATCCTCGCGGCCCAGATGTCAGCGCGCGCCAGCGACGCCGGCATCACCTACGCCGCCTTCACGGCGACGCCGAAGAACAAGACGCTGGAACTGTTCGGCACCCGCCCAGACCCAACGCAAACCGCCGGCCCGGGCAACCTGCCGGCACCGTTCCACGTCTATTCAATGCGCCAGGCGATCGAGGAGGGCTTCATCCTCGACGTATTGCAGAACTACACGAGCTACAAGCTGGCCTTCAAGCTGGCACACGAGGGAGCCGACTACGACGAGAAGGCGGTCGAGCGAGGCGCCGCGCTGAAGGGCATCATGAACTGGGTGCGCCTGCATCCCTACAACATTTCCCAGAAGGTCCAGATCGTCGTTGAGCACTTCCGCGAATTCGTGATCCCGCTGCTTAGTGGTAGGGCCAAGGCGATGGTCGTCGTCGGCAGTCGAGTCGAAGCAGTTCGCTGGCAACTGGCCATCGACAAGTACATCAAGGACCAGGGCTACAAGATCGGCACGCTGGTCGCCTTCTCTGGCGAGGTGAATGACAAGGAGTCCGGCCCGGACGGCTTCACGGAACACAGCAAGACGCTGAACCCGAACCTGAAGGGTCGCGACATCCGCGAAGCGTTCAAAGGCGACGAATACCAAATCCTGCTCGTCGCCAACAAGTTCCAGACCGGCTTCGACCAGCCCTTGCTCTGCGGCATGTACGTTGATAAGCGATTGGCCGGCATCCAGGCCGTGCAGACCCTCTCCCGTCTCAACCGCGCCCACCCCGGCAAGGACACGACCTACGTGCTGGATTTCGTGAATGACCCCGAGGAAGTCCTCGCCGCCTTCAAGACCTACCACACGACGGCCGAACTCGCGGCGACGACCGATCCGAATCTCGTTTTCAATCTGCGTGCCAAGCTGGATTCCGCCGGCCACTATGACGACTTCGAGGTCGATCGCGTCGTCGCCGTGGAGTTGAAGCCAGACGCCAAGCAAAGCGACTTGGTCGCCGCCCTGGAACCGGTCCGCGACCGCCTGATGAAACGCTACAAGGTCGCGCAGGAAGCTCTGGAGGCTGCGAAGGCTAAGCAGGACGACAAGGCTGCCGAGGATGCCCAGAACGAACTGAACGCCCTGATTCTGTTCAAGGGTGACCTCGGTGCCTTCATCCGTCTCTACACCTTCCTGTCGCAGATATTCAATTACGGCAACACCGCCATCGAGAAACGCGCGATCTTCTACAAGCGCCTCCTGCCGCTGCTGGAGTTTGGCCGTGAGCGGGAAGGCATCGATCTTTCGAAAGTCGTGCTGACCCATCACCATCTGAAGAATCTGGGCAAGCAGGGCATGCCGCTCAGCGATGGTGACAAGCCACTGCTCGATCCAATTACGGACACGGGTAGTGGCCGCGTGCAGGAAAAGGAAACGGCGCTGCTGTACGAAATCATCGCCAAGCTGAATGACCTGTTTGACGGCGAACTCACCGAACAGGACAAGCTGGTCTATGTAAATCAGGTAATCAAGGGCAAGCTCCTGGAATCGGAAAAGCTGCAGCAGCAGGCAGCGAACAACTCCAAAAACCAGTTCGCCAATTCACCCGACCTCAAGACCGAACTCATGAACGCGATCATGGGCGCGCTGGACGCTCACACTGCGATGAGCACCCAAGCGCTGAACTCGACCACGGTGCAGAACGGCATGAAAGACATTCTGCTCAACCACGCTGGCCTCTGGGAGACGCTGCGCGAACAGGCGGCTGGGCAGAGGCCGTCGGCGTGAATCAGGAGCCCCTTCGTCCGTCCGATCGAAAGAGCTCCATGGTGGCGTGGGCGTTGGTTCGACTGTCGCTCGTTCCCGGGAGATCACTTGCGCCTTCGCTGCTTTGAGTTCTGCCGCAGCCGGCGCGGTGATGCTGTCCGCGGCGCCGTTTTCTCTTGCGCCGGC
>DPSD01000098.1:0-1647 GCA_003538495.1 Accumulibacter sp. | reverse complement strand
CGCTGCGAGGCCCGCCCGTGCCGCAGCCGTGGCGGGACCTCGATGCGCCTGTGACGACCCTTCCAGCCAATACACGAACGGTGCTCTTGGCTATCGGTCTTTTTCTTCCAGCTCAAGGTCTAGTGTGTCGCCATACCGCGGGGAAATCCTGTTCAGTTTGAGCATGAAGTCTGGCCAATCCTTCGACAGGCGCATCATGGTTGTGACTGACCCGAGATGCTTGAGCAATTCCTGGCGGCCATACCCGGCGGTCAGATGCTGATGCAACTTGCCTTTCTTCTCTGCTGCTGCGCCTTCCTTCTTCAACGCTTCAAGAACCCCAGGCGCCAGACGCCTATACACAATGTCGTTGGTCAGACGACCGAAATACTGCGGTCGTAGATTGCGCGTCTCCGGTGGGTAGGGAAGCCCACGAAGGCGGAACATTCCTTCGTAGTAGTTCGCGTCGAATGTCTTGACCCACGGCTGCAGCTCTTTGGCGACGTAGGCCTCGAGAATCTTCGCGAGCGCATCTTTGGCGCGGTCCTTTTGGTAGCCAGTGGCTTCATCGACCAGAGCAATGATGCCAACGTGGGCCAAGGCACGAATAATGGTGTTTGCTTTGACCACAATGTGCTGCTGAGTGTGAGCCAGAGCACCAGCGTCGTTGGCATTCAGGAAGACGTCACAAACCTTTGGGAGAATCTCAGCTGGATATCCGAACGCTCTTGCTCCTCCGCTGGTCCGGAATTCCACCTGGCTTGACGTCACCTCTAACTCAATGGGAATAAACGGTTTCAGGTTCTTTGCTGTCAAGAAAGCTGGCAGATTGACGTCGCCATCGTAATGTTGCCTACCTTTTGCCTGGCGTGCCCGACCAAGAGCTTGCATGAACCCGCTTTGGGTGAGCAGTCGCTGCCCATTTGGCAGCACCGCGCACGGAATATCAAGGTCTCCGATATGAATCGCTCCTTCGTGAGTCGCCTTTGGAAGCCTTGAAAGAGCAACCTTTGCCAATGCTGCCATGGTCGCCGCTTCCTTCCGCTGCTCCGGAGTCATTGATGCCTGACGGGCTCTACCGCCTCTTGCGTTTCCTGTCGCGTCTTCTATGTTCATTTCAGACCTTTCGTGTAAAGGTGCTAGCGTAACATTAAACGCTAGCATGTACGAGCGCATGCATCCAGTGAACACCACACCGACACCCTCTTTCGGGATTTGGGTGGTCGATTGAGCTACGTTTTCATGCGCTGGCGGTAGGCATGCCGCCCATCTTCGACGCCAATCGATCAGCACAGGCGTGCACGATCTCGGCCAGCAGTTTGCCCTCGATCATGAATCCCGGATCTCGTATCAGACCCGGTAGCGCTTGGTCATCGACAGGGCGGCCGGCGGTGGTGCGCCAGTTGATTGAGTGGGCGATGATCAACGACCTCGCTTGAGCGTCCAGGCAATTCCCCATTTACAGGCCGCCCAGTCCGGGCGTATCCTTTTGCTGTCGCTGCACGTCAGCGATGCGAGATTGGCGTCTCGGAGCTATGGCGGACAAACCGCCTGCAGTGCGGTATTTTCTTGTCCATTGCATGCCGTCCAAGTTTTGGGCGGCCGTGCGGGGAGCCTTCGGGCTCGCCGGTCCAAGCCCGGTACGCCAACCCGCACGGCCTGCCCTCC
>DPSD01000578.1:1463-9156 GCA_003538495.1 Accumulibacter sp. | reverse complement strand
TGTGGCGCGAGGTGTTCTCGACGATCACGATCGCATCGTCGACGACGATGCCGATGGCCAGAATGAGCGCGAAGAGGGTCATCAGGTTGACCGTGAAGCCGAGCGCCGCCATCGCCGCGAAGGCGCCGATGACCGTCACCGGCACCGTGATGACTGGCACCAGCATCGCGCGCGCGTTCTGCAGGAACAGCATGATGACGACCAGCACCAGCACACCGGCCTCGATCAGTGCCAGGTAGACGCCGTGGATCGAATCGCCGATGAACGCCGAGGTGTCGAGCAGCGCCGTGTACTCGAGACCCGGAGGAAACTTTTCGCGCATCTGCGCCATCGACCGACGCACTTCCTCCGCCACCTTGAGGGCGTTCGCCCCGGGCAGGGTGTAGACGTTGATCTGGGCCGCCTTCCTGCCGCTGAGACCGGAGAAGGTGGCGAACGTCTGCTGGCTCAGCTCGACCCTGGCCAGGTCCTTGAGGCGAACGATCGCGGCGGTCTCTCGCGCTGGCGTCGCCTTCAGAAGTTGGGCGCCCTGGCTCGATGGCGGCTTGCTCTTGACGACGATGTTCTCGAACTGCGCCACGTCGGACAGTCGCCCCAGCGTCAAGACGGTGAACTGGAAGATCTGGTCGGATGGAACCGGCGCCGCACCGAGCTGCCCGCTGGCGACCTGCAGGTTCTGGTTCTGGATCGCGTTCTGGACGTCGAGAACGGTCAGGCCGTAGGACTGGAGCTTCGTCGGGTCGAGCCAGATGCGCATGCTGTATGGCCCGGCGCCGAGGATCTGCACCTGGCCGACCCCGGGCAGGCGCGCGAGCGGGCTCTGCAGATTGATCAGCGCGTAGTTGCTGAGGAAGGTCTCGTCGAAGCGGTCGTCGTCGGCATAGAGGCTGCCGATCAGCAGGACGTTGGTGCTGACCTTCTGCACGGTGACGCCTTGCGCCTGGACCGCCTGCGGCATCTGCGACAGCGCGCTGTTGAGCGCGTTCTGCACCAGCGCGATCGAGGTGTTGAGATTGGTGCCGACGTCGAAGGTGAGCGTGAGCGTGTAGCTGCCGTCGCTGCCGCTGGTCGATTGCATGGCGATGGAATTCTCCACGCCGTTGACCGCCTGCTCGATCGGAATGCCGACGGTGGTCGCCACGACCTCGGCGCTGGCGCCCGGGTAGGTCGTCGCAAGCTGGATCGTCGGCGGCACGATCTGGGGATACTGGGCGACGGGAAGGGTGACCAGGCAGGCCAGCCCGAGCACCGCGATGATGATCGCGATGACATTGGCGAGGATCGGCCGTTCGACGAAGAATCTGGACATGCCGGCGCCGCCGCGATTCAGCTGCCCGGTTTGGCTCGAGCCGCTGGCTCGGTGCTGGCCACTGGGTTCGGGCTCACCGCGCGACCCGGAACGGCTTGCAGCAGTCCTTCGACGATCACCACATCGTCCGCGGTCAGGCCTTCGCTGACGACGAGACGGTCGCGGACCTGCAAGCCGACCTTCACGCCGCGGCGTTCGACGACGTTCTTCGCATTGACGACGAGGACGTATTCCCCCTGCTGGTCGAAGCGGACGGCATCGCCGGGAATCAGGAGCGCGTCCTTCTGTTCAAGGGCTGACACCCGCACCCGCGCGAAGAGGCCGGGAAGTATCGCCCGGTCGCGATTGGCGAAGACGCCCCGCACCTGAAGGGTTCCGGTCGTGGGCGCGATGCCGATGGCAGCGAAGTCCAGGTGCCCCTGGTGCGGATATCCGTTATCGGTGAGCAGACCGAACGCCACCGGAACCAGCCCCCGGGTGATCGCGCCCCGCGGCAGCGTCTTCTGCCGTTCGATCACTTGGAGAAGCTCGCGCTGGTCGACGGTGAAGTACACGTAGATGGGGTCGATCTGTTCGATCTCGGCGAGGGCCGTTGGCTGACCAACGCCGCCGACCAGGTTGCCCTGGTCGACGAGGTGCCGGCCGATACGCCCATCGATGGGTGCCCTGACCAGCGTGTAGCTCAGGGTGAGCTGCGCAATCTCCGTCTGGGCCTGGGCGGAGATCAGCCTGGCCCTTGCCTGATCCTTCTCCGTCTGCCAGTGGTCGACCTGGGTCTGGGTCGCGGCGTCCTGCCTGACCAAGCCCGTGTAGCGCCGCAGCTCGGTTGTCGCGTGCCAGAGCGCCGCCTTCTGCACCGCCACCTGCGCCTGCGCCTGCCTGAGCTGCGCCTGATACTGAGCCTGCTGGATGGTGAAGAGGAGATCGCCTTTCTTCACCTGCTGACCGTCGGTGAAGTGGATCTTCTCGAGATAACCCTCGACGCGGGCCATCACCGTGACCTTTTGCGTCGCCGCCGTATTGCCGGTGAAGTCGAGGTAGTTTGCGACGCTCTCGGCGACAGGTTTCGCTACCGTGACCGCTGGCGGCGGAGGGGTCGCGGCTTCCGTCGCATCCCTGCAGCCGCCGATCGACAGCGTCGCCGCCACGACGGCAAGCAGGCGCACCAGCCCGCGGCAGCGGCGCGCGCTCGAAGGCATCATCTGCGGCGTCCGGTGCACTCGGGCGCGTTCACCGGATCACCACGCCGGTGGCCGGACCAGCGGCCCGACGTCCTCGGGCCCCGGCAGACCGGGCGCTTGCGGTCGCAAGAGGTCAGGCGTCCCCCAATCGGTCCGGGTTGCCATCTCTTCCCGCGTCGCCAGCGGCACGAAATCGCGACCATTGCGCAATTCCCATCCACCCCCCATCGCTCGATAGGCCTTGATCAGGCCGAGCGGGATGTTGCCCTGCGCGATCGCGAGACTGTTTTGCGCCTTGTAGAGGTTTTCCTCGGCATTCAGCACGACGGTGAAGTCGACCGTGCCCTCCTTGTACTGGAGGAGTGCGATCTGGAACGCGCCAGTCGCGGCCACGACGCTCGTCTGCAGGAAGGCGGCCTCGCTGCGCGACTGGCCGAACTCCGTGATGCCGTTCTCCACCTCCTGCTGGGCCTTGAGCACCGCCTTCTGGTAGTCGACGAGCAGCCCCTGGAGCCTGGCGTCCTGCACGCGCACGTTGTTGGTGAGCTGACCGTAGTTGAGGATGTTCCACTGGATCCCGGGTCCGGCGGAGTAGCCCAGGCTGCCGGAGCCGAGGCTCGATTGGCCGACGTCGGAACTCAGGGTACCGATGTTCCCGGCCAGAGAGAAGGAGGGGAAGAGCGCCCCCTTGGCGAGGCCGATCTGAGCGGACTGCGCCGCTGCCTTGAGCTCCGCCTGGCGAACGTCGGGTCGGCGCCGCAAGAGATCCGCGGGAATGCCCACGGCCAGGCTCGCGGGCGCGACCGGGATCCCCGACTTTCCCGCCAGCAGGTCGTCGAGGGGCGCTGGCGGCATGCCGAGCAGCACGCTGAGCGCGTTTGTCGCTTTCCGCCGCTCGATACTGAGCTGGGGAATCGTCGCTTCGGTCGCGCCGAGGACGTTCTCCGCCTGGTAAACGTCGCGCCTGGTAACCACGCCTCCCTCGAATCGGGCGCGCGCGATCGCGAGGGCCTGCCGCTGGCGCAGGACGTTCTCGCGGGCGATGTCCAGCTGGACGTCGATGGTGCGGATCTTGACATAGGTGCTGGCTACATCGCCGATCAGGGTGACGAGCACATCGTCGTAGGCGGCGACCGACGCGAGAAAGGCGCCGCTGGCCGACTCGATTCCGCGCCGTACCTTTCCCCATACGTCGAGCTCCCATCCGACCTGCGCGCCGAACGCGAGCTGCCAGAAAGTGTTGCTGACGGGAACGTAGGGTCCCGAGACCGGGATCCGGCTGTAGCTCGCCGTGGCGCCCAGCTGTTGCTGCTGCGGGTAGAACTCGCCGATGGCGACCCCAAGCTGTGCGCGCGCCTCAAGGACGCGGACGCCGGCGGCCAGGAGGGTCAGGTTCTGCTCATAGGCGAGGTCGATCAGCTTCGACAGCACCGGGTCCTTGAGCGACGACCACCAGTCGCGATACTGCGCGCGGCCGGAATCCATCGTCGTGCTGCCGGCCTCCATCCAGTCATCGGCGACCTGTGCCGACGGGCGCTTGAAGTCGGGACCGATCATGCATCCGGACGACAGCAGGGCGAACGCCCAAGCGATCGGCACTCCTCCGGCACGCCAGAGCCCGGCGCGCGAACGCGTACGCCGAGGCCTGGCAACCGGTGATGCCAGGGAACTCCGACCGCCCATCATGCGGCGATCAAGGATAAAGGATAGGAAATCCAACGGCACCGTCGGGAGTGTATGAGCTCGCGTGAAGCGGTGTCAATCTCGGACTGGGTCGCGGGAACCGATCAAAAGCGATCCGAATCCCGCTTTGCCCGTGTCTGTCACGACCGGCGATGACGACTCGTCTTGCTTCAATCTGGACCTTTGCGCAGCGACACCTGCACCCCCTACCAGTCAATGCGCTGGTCGAATTCGCACTCCCGCGCCGGTTGAGTTCGGGGCTCGTCCCCACCCATGATGGCAACTCGCGTCTCCCGGAGCGGCGGCGCACCGGCGGGCATCAGGCGTGGCGGTGCGGTCGGTTCGCCCAAGGGAGCAACGGTCGTCGTTATGCACAGCGGCTGTGCGGCGCAGTCCCTGCTCAACCGGCCTGGGGCCGTGTGGTGAACACTCCGGCCCGCGCATTCTCGCTGACCGCCCGCGCAGCGGGATGGGTCAGCCGCCGCTCGGCTGAAATGAGGAAAAATCGCTCGCGGATCTCCTCCGTTTCCCCCAGTTTGACAACCTTGTAGTGCGCCGTCACGTCCGGGACGCTGGCCGCCGGCGTCGGGAAGGCCCCGGCGCCGGCTTCGCCGAAAGCCTTCATCAAGGCGCTGTCGTCGAATTCGCCGACGATGCGCACACGCTTCCCCTGCCGTTCCAGCCAGCGCGGCAGGGCGCCGTGAAGGGCGCTGTCGCGCCCGGGCAGCAGCAGGGGCGCGCCATCCAGGCACTCCGGGAAGCCGCCCGTTAGTCGCGCAGCCAACGCGGGCGCAGCCATGAAAGCGACCCCCGATTCCCCGAGCGGATGGCTGTAGCCCTTGATCTCCGTGCCCGGCGGCATGGGGCGGTCGGCCAGCACCATGTCGAGACGGTGGATCGCCAGATCCGCCAGCAGACGTTCCAGGCGGTCCTCCTGACAAATCAGGCGCATCGCCGCGGGAAGTCCCAGCACCGGCGCAAGCAGGCGATGAGCGATGAATTTCGGCACGACGTCGGCGATGCCAACGCGGAAGGTGATGAACCGTTCCTCGGCGCCATTCTTCAGCAAGTCTTCCAGCTCGGCCCCGGTCTGGAAGATTTCCTCGGCGTAGGAGAGCGCCAGCTTGCCCGTTTCGGTCAGATCCAGCCGGCGCCCGACGCGCCGGAACAGCGTCACGCCCAGCCGTTCTTCCAACAGGGAGATTTGCCCGGACAGCGTCTGGGGCGTCAGATGCAGGCGCTCCGCCGCGCGAGTGACGCCGCCCGAGCGGGCGACAGTGACGAAGTAGTGCAAATGCTTGTAGTTGATCACGCCACCTCCGATGTTCGTGTTTTCCGATCATAACGCATCTTTATATCTGTTTGTATCGAACTATTCCGGCGCCCATACTGCGGCTGTCGTCTGTCAATCCAGCCAGAGGAGTGCCATGAACCTGAAGATCCAAACGCAAGACATCCTGCTGACCGACGGGTTGCGCCAGCATGTGGCCATGCGTGTCGCCTACGCCATGAATCATGGCCGGGACGTCGTCACGCGCATCGTCGTGCGTCTTTTCGATGTCAATGGCCCGCGCGGCGGCGAGGACAAATGCTGCGCCATCGAAGTCCGCCTCAAGGGCGCTCCCGCCCTGATCGTCGAGGATATCCAGACCGACCTTTACGTCGCCATCGACCGCGCGACCGAACGCGTCGGCCACACGCTCGATCGCCATCTGGCGCGGCGGCGCGATTTCCCGATGATTTCTGCCACGCGGCAACAACCGTTCACCGACGAAACGCCATGAAACGGCCTGCCGACCTGCCACCGACAGGCATCGTGATAGCCTTGGCCGCGCGCCGGGTATGGTCGCCAAGCGCTATTGCGCCGGCGGGCGGACGATGAACACGGCCATGCTGCGCGATGCCTTCCAGCACCCGCTCGGCGCCGCCAGGCAGCTGCCGGCGCAATACCAGCCGCAAGTCCGGCAGAGGGACGCGACACTGGACGCCGGCCAGATCATGGCGCCGCTGCGCGGCGGCACGGAGCGTGCTGCATGACCGCCAACATCGACAGCTTCGCCACGGGCCCGATGTGGGCCGGCTTCATTGCCTTCGTGCTGGGCATGCTGGCGCTCGACCTGTTCGTCTTCGGTGGCCGCAAGGCACACCGGGTGGCGGTCAAGGAGGCGCTGGCCTGGGTGATCGCCTGGGTCTGCCTGGCACTGGTCTTTGCCGGCCTGCTGTGGTGGTATCTGAACGGCACGCAGGGCGCCGCGGTGGCCCAGCGCAAGACGCTCGAATTCCTCGCCGGCTACCTGATCGAGCAGTCGTTGTCGGTGGACAACATGTTCGTCTTCGTCATGATCTTTGGCTACTTTGCGGTACCGCCGGAACTGCAGCGCCGGGTGCTGCTCTATGGCGTGCTCGGCGCCATTGTCATGCGCGCCGGGATGATCCTGGCCGGGGTCTGGCTGGTATCGGAGTTTGCCTGGGTGTTGTATGTCTTCGGCGCCTTCCTGGTGATCACCGGCATCAAGATGCTGATCTTCGCCGGGCACCAGCCCGACCTGGAGAAAAACCCGCTGCTGCGCTGGCTGCGCGGCCACCTGCGCATCACGCCGACCTTCCACGGCGAATCCTTCTTTGTCCGCCAGAACGGCATCCTGTGGGTGACGCCGATGTTTCTCGTGCTGGTCTTGATCGAGGCCAGCGACATGGTGTTCGCGGTAGACAGCATCCCGGCGATCTTCGCCGTCACCTCAGATCCATTCATCGTGTTCACCTCGAACATCTTCGCCATCATGGGCCTGCGCGCACTGTATTTCCTGCTCGCCGACATGGCGGATCGCTTCCACTTGCTCAAGTATGGGCTAGCCCTCGTGCTGCTCTTCATCGGTGGCAAGATGCTGGCCGCGCCGTGGTTCCATCTGCCGATCCAGTGGTCGCTGGCGATTGTTGCCGGCACCATTCTGGTGTCGGTGGTGGCCAGCCTGGTCCTGTCGAAACCCAAAGCGGTCGCCAGAGGAGAAACGGCATGAGCCATCCAGTCGGCCTTCCCGCCCCCGCAAGTTGCCGGCGCGATGCCGATGGCCGTCGCATGGGCTTGATGTTCGGTAGTGCGCCGCCGGTTCCGGCGCCGGCAACGAATCCCTGGCTGGTCGCCGTCGACGGTTCGGACAACGCCTTGCGCGCCGTCGCGCATGCCGCCGGTCAGGCCGGCACGATGAAGGCCCGCGTGCTACATCTTGTGAACCTTCAGCCGTGGCTTGTCCTGGAAGCGGCGGAAGCGCAACTCGCGCAGCGGGCCTGGCTCGCCACCGCGCGGCCGGGCGCCCTGCTCGACGCAAACAGCCAGCCCCTGGCGGCCGCATGTCGTGCTGGGCGAAGCCACCGGGCAAATCATTGCGCTGACCGAACGGATCGACTGGAGCGGCACCGTCACCGGCAGCCGCGGGCCGGGCGTGACAGAGAGCCTGCTGTTGGGCTCGGTGAGCGACAAGCGCATGCACCTGAGTCCGCATCCGGGAATGGTGGTGCCCTG
>DPSD01000578.1:0-1322 GCA_003538495.1 Accumulibacter sp. | reverse complement strand
GGGCGTGACAGAGAGCCTGCTGTTGGGCTCGGTGAGCGACAAGCGCATGCACCTGAGTCCGCATCCGGGAATGGTGGTGCCCTGACCACGCCGTCCTCAGCTGACGCCATCCCCCGCTTCTTTCAGCCCCGGAAGGCTGAAGCAAACCTTCCCGGAACCCAGGCCGTTGCCCTGCCGCAGTGCGGCGCCGAAGCCATCGTCAGCCACCATCCCGGCCCGCCCAACGGCGGCCAGACGGTGATGATGGCCACGGCCGGGACGGCGGCGGAACCAACCATGTGACGACCACCGTGACCCTGTTCGTTTCCATCTTCAACCTGTTCACCAGCCTGCTGCACTTGCTGGCGTTCACGGACAGAGATGCAACGCGTAGCCGCGGCTTCCGCGGCCATCGGTGTGCGGCGAAGACCGCACAACGCCCCATCAGACCCTTGAGTTTCTTGGACTTTTTTTCCGAAGGCAAATTATCATGAGCAAAGTCAACCTGAGCTTCCAGATCCCATTGTCGGTGCAGCAAATTCTGGAAGCATGCCCGAAATATACCGTGGCCAGTACCTGGCAGCAGTTGTACGAACTGGCCACGCGCGACGCCGTGAATGGCGTGCACGAGGTGGCCTACGAAGTGCCGGGCCGAGGCCGGGTGTTGGAGGCCAATGTGTGCCGGGTCAAGAACGGTATCGCGGCCAACTACGTCGAGCCCTACATGCGCCGCCGAGATCCCGATTGCATGGTCATCGCTGACGACCTGCCCACCGACAAACCCCGTTTCGAGGATCAGTACGGCGCATCGTTCGAGCCTTTGCGTGCCGAAACCTTCGCCTGGCTCCAGACCCAGGAGCTGGCCGTGTTTCCCTTTATCGCCGGGGTTCCCGGGATGGGTATGGATGCCCTGGTGGTGGCTCCGGCCAACGCCGGTTTCTTCGCGCTTGGGCTGGCCTTGCTGCAGGGCATCCTCGACGAAAAGGCCTTGTCGCCGAACTTCGACCCGAAGGCGGTGATCTTCGTCGCGCCACCGTTTCGCCATACGCATTTCAAGGGCAAGCAGATGGTGGTGCACAACCGCCGTCCGGGCCGGCACGAATTATTCAGTTACAACCTTTATCCCGGCCCGAGTGCCAAGAAAGGCATCTATGGCGTCCTGCTCGCCCTCGGCGAGCGCGAGCATTGGCTGACCGCGCACTGCGCGACGGTGCAGGTCATCACGCCTTATGCGAACAAGCTGTGCATCATGCACGAAGGCGCCAGCGGTGGCGGCAAGAGCGAAATACTCGAGCAGGTCCATCGCCAGAAGGACGGGGCACTGCTGCTCGGTACCAATGTGC
>DPSD01000045.1 GCA_003538495.1 Accumulibacter sp. | reverse complement strand
CCCGCGGACCAGGAACTGGAAGCCGCCCGTGGCAGCACCGCTGTCCTGCGTAGCGCTCTCGAGAGTGCCCAGGCAAAGGGAAAATACCAGCCCGGCTCGCCGATCGACCAGGAACGACTGAAGCTCTTTCAGCAGGCGATCACATGGCACGCTCCGATCGCGCGCCGCGAAGCCGCCGCCCTGTTGCGAGAGGTCATCAAATGGACCGGCTGGCCGGGCAACAAGGAACGCAAGCAGCAGTTCCAGAGCTGGCTGTCGGAGCTGGAATCATGACCTGCGCACGGCAAGGCTGCCTGGCTGATTACCAACGAACAAACCTCTGGATCCCCCCCCACGACGAGCCAACCGGAGCATGAACATGACCACCCTCATCAGCTTTCTCGGCAAGGGCGACCCGCGCAAGGGCTACCGCACGGCCACCTACCGCTTCAATGCCGACGTCGCCTACACCGAGACCTTCTTCGGACTAGCGCTGACCAAATTCTTGAAACCCGATCGCCTGATCGTGCTTGGCACGCCGAGCAGCATGTGGGAAATCTTCTTCGACCGCGAGGGTGTCGAGGGCGACGCCATGCTGCCCCTGATTGACGCCGTCGCCGCCGGAAAGGTCGATGATCACCTCCTCGAACGGCCGCGCCAGCAACTGGCCGATAAGCTCGGCATCCGCGTCGACTGCCTGCTGATCCGTTATGCCTGTGACGAGGCTGAGCAAGCCGACATCCTGCGTCGCCTGGCGGCCGTCCTGCAGCCCGGCGAGCACTTGTGGATCGATGTCACGCACGGTTTTCGCCACTTGCCGATGCTCGCCCTGGTGGCCGCACGCTACCTGGCAAGAGTCGTTCGCGTCGAAGTCGAAGAAATCTATTACGGCGCGCTGGAGATGACGCCTCCCGCCCCCGGCAGCGAAACGCCGGTGCTCAAACTCCGTGGCCTGCTGTCCATGCTCGACTGGGTCGATGCACTGGCTACCTACGACAAGGACGGCGACTACGGCGTCTTCGCGCCGCTGCTGGTCAAGGACGGGATGGACGAGCGTCGTGCAGAGTGGCTGGCCACCGCTGCCTATTCCGAACGTACGAGCAATACGAAATTCGCAGGGGAAATGCTCCGCAAAGTGTTTGATTCGATCGAGACCCACGACGGGCCGCTCGGCGGACTGTTCCGCGAGACGCTGAAGGAGCGCATCGGCTGGTTTCGCGAGCTAAAATCCTATGATCGGGAACTTTCGCTCGCCGACGCCTACTTCAAACGGAGCGACTATCTCCGGGCTGCCACCTTCCTGTACGAGTCATTCGTCACTCGTGCCTGCTACATCGAGAAATGCGGTGACACCGATGCTCAGGAACGCGATAAAGTCTACGACAGAGCCAGAAAGCAGACACCGGCGGTCGGAAAACTCAAGAACCTGCGCAACGCGCTCGCGCACGGCGTCCGGTCGCATGGCGAGCGGGCAGACGAGAGCGCCAGAACAATCGCCAACGAAATCAGCCTGCGCAAGGTTCTCAAAGACTTACGCAACAAGCTCTTCTAGCCGACGAGACAGACCCGTATGGAACTCGAACCGTCAGCCACCCGCCGATCCGATCAGCAACCCTGGCATCCACAAGGCCTCAGCGCTGCGCACCTGCCGAGCCGTGTGACTTCCTTCCCGGTCGCCCGCTACCGCTTCGAGTTTAAGGTGCGGCAGACCATCCGCCTGCCTGACTACGCCGGATCGATGTTGCGCGGCGCCTTCGGCCACGCCCTGCGCCAGCTTGCCTGCATGACCCGGCAGAAGGAGTGTGCCGGCTGTCCGCTGCTCGCCACCTGCCCGTATCCGGCGATCTTCGCCCCGCCCGCTCCCCCGGCGCACCGCCTGCAGAAGTTCTCACAGATTCCCGCCCCCTACATCATCGAGCCGTCGGACTGGGGAAGTCGAGTACTGGTGGCGGGCGAGACCCTGATTTTTCATCAGGTGCTGATCGGGCGGGCGTTGCAGGAACTGCCGCTGATCCTCCTCACCTGGCGGCGCGCCCTCGCGCGCGGCATCGGTGCGGGTGACGGTACGGCGGATCTCGTCCGCGTCGTGCATTGCAGTGAGCGCGGCGATCAGGAAATTCATCGCCCCGAAGTCGGCACGATTGCGACGCATGACCAGGGGATTGCGCTGGTCGGCAAATCCGACGATTCGCCGACGAGCACAGCCACACTCCGGTTTGAAACCCCTCTGCGCCTACAGCAGAACGGCCGTGCCCTGCCACCGGACAGACTACAGGCACGAACACTGCTGATGGCACTGGCGCGGCGCGCCAACCTGCTCGCCGAGTTCTATTCACCGAGTGCTCTGATCGACGACTTCGCGACACTCAGCGCCACCTGCGCCGACATCCGCGAGGACAAGAACCTCCGTTGGCTCGACTGGACCCGCTACTCGTCGCGACAGCAGCAGAAGATGAGCCTCGGCGGGGTAGTCGGAACCTGGCGGCTCGAAGGTCCGCTCGCGCCTTTCGCCCCGTTCCTGCAACTCGGAAAATGGCTGCATGTCGGCAAGGAAACCGTGTTTGGACTGGGGCGATACACGCTCACCGACGGCCTGCCGGGAGACATCTCGGCAGGTCCATTGAGAACTTGCGAACACCCCTGCCAACTCGTTGAAAAACAAGCTACAATCACCTAGGTGCAGTCAGTAACCAGCCCTGA
>DPSD01000587.1:15688-15982 GCA_003538495.1 Accumulibacter sp. | reverse complement strand
CATCAGGGAAGTGTGGATCGATGCCGCCAAGGGAGTCGATCTGGCTCCGGGCGAGGTGGTGCTGTCGGTCGCCGAGTCGGAGCTGCAGGTCGATGCCGAGTTGGCCACAGCGGCCCAGGCCGTGCGCCACATCGCGCGCGTGCCGACCGCCGCGGAATTTTCCCGCGCCGCGAAAATCGTCGCCAGGTCGCGGCAGGCGGTGACCTCGATGTTCGAGGAAGCACGCCTGGGGATGGCGGTCGATGCCGCTGGCGCGCGTCGGGTCGTTGAGGAAATATCCGACTCGGTGAGCCG
>DPSD01000587.1:0-15375 GCA_003538495.1 Accumulibacter sp. | reverse complement strand
CCGACGATTACACCTACATGCATTCGGTGGCGGTCTGCGCGCTGATGGTAGCGCTCGCCCGACAGCTCGGCCTCGACGAAGAGCAAACGCGCTCCGCCGGCATCGCCGGCCTGCTCCACGATCTGGGCAAAGCAGTGATACCCATTGAAGTGCTCAACAAGCCGGGCAAGCTGACCGACGACGAATTCGCGATCGTCAAGTCGCATCCCGAGCAAGGGTATCGGATGCTGCTCCAGGGCAGCGGGGTCGACCCGGTCGCGCTCGACGTGGTCCTGCATCACCACGAGAAGATCGATGGCTCGGGCTACCCGAAAAGCGCCAGAGGCGATGAGATCAGCACTTTCGCCCGAATGTCCGCGGTCTGCGATGTCTACGACGCGATCACTTCGAACAGACCCTACAAGGCCGGCTGGGACCCCGCCGAGTCGCTGCGCAAGATGGCCGAGTGGAGTGCTGGTCATTTCGACGCCAAGGTCTTCCAGGCATTTGTCAGAAGCATCGGCATCTACCCGATCGGCTCGCTGGTGCTGCTGAGTTGCGGCCGCCTCGCGGTGGTTACCGAGCAACGCGGCAGGTCGCTGCTCGACCCGCAGGTCAAGGTCTTCTTCTCGACCCGATCGAAAACGCGCATCCGCCCGGAAGTGGTCGACCTCGCGCGCCCCGGTTGCCAGTACAAGATCGTCAGTCGCGAAGACCCGGCCAAATGGAACTTCCCGGATCTCGACGAGATCTGGTCCGGGATGCGCCTTCCCGGTCGCTGACGTGCGCGCCGCCGGCGAAGAGGCTCCAGCCCTGATACCGGGCATGGACAAGAATGACCAGCGCCAGCGCACCGGCGGCTACCTGAAAGATCGGCGATCCGCCCAAGGGTCGGCAAATCCTCGCCGGTGCGCCGCAAGCGCGACAGCTGGCGCGTTTCACCAAGCAGCAGCGCTTGCCGTCACTGCGTCACCTGGCCTGCCCGATCAAACCAGCTTGCCCAGCAGTTCGGCCTTCTTGGCGTCAAACTCGGCTTGCGAGACGATGCCCTTGGTCACCAGGGCGTGCAGCTTCTCCAGGGTGGCGACGACCTCGTCGGCGCTTGCCGCAGCCACGGCCGCTGCTGGGGTGGGGACGGGCGAGGCAGGCTGCGTCGCCGCGGCGCCGCCCGCCGCCATCGCCTGGCCCATGGCCGTGGTCATCGTCTGGCCGATGCCGAGCCCGGCGCCGAGGCCGGCACCGATGCCGGCAATGCCGCCTTCATTCTGCGCGGCGAGTGGAATGCTGCTCGCCACCTGGTACTGGGTGTAGCGCCCAAGGTCGCCGATGATGTTCATGCCGATGCGTGTATCGAGCACCTTCTGCAGCTCGTCCGGCAGCGAAACGTTCTGTACGACGAAAGCGTCGAGGACCAGCCCGTAGCGATCGAAGACCGGTCCGAGCTTGCCTTTCAGCGTCCGGCCGAACTCCTCCTGATTGGCCGCCATGTCGATGAACGGCACGCCTGCTTCGCCGAACAGGTCGGTCATCGAACTGACCACCAGATTGCGCAGCTGCCCATCGAGGTCCTCGACGGTGTATTGCTCGCGCGTCCCGGATATCTCGCTGTAGAACTTCCTGGCGTCGGTCAGCCTGTACGAGTAGATGCCGAAAGCGCGCATCCGCACCATTCCGAAGTCCTTGTCGCGGATGGTGATCGGATTCGACGTTCCCCACTTGCGATCGAGTTGCAGGCGTGCCGAGAAGAAATAGACATCCGACTTGAAAGGCGACTCGAACAGCTTGTCCCAGTTCTTGAGGTAGGTCAGCACCGGCAGGGTGCGGGTCGTCAGTTGGTACCTTCCGGGGCCGAAAACGTCGGCCACCTGGCCCTCATTGACGAACACCGCCAGCTGCGATTCGCGCACCGTCAGCTGCGCGCCATACTGGATCTCGAAGTCCTGCATCGGGTAGCGGATGCCGAGAATGCCGTCGCTGTCCTCGGTCCACTGAATGACGTCGATGAACTGCTTCTTGATGAAGTCCATGAGGGCCATGACGATCTCCTGAAGTCGAGCGTAGAGGATCCGGCGCGGTCGAACCTGGGGCTGCGCCGGCAAATGAAACGGTCAGTAAGTCATGCAGGCAGCGTTGATCAGGCCGACGGTCAGCAAAGCGACCGCAAGAAAGACGGCCGGCGCCATTTTGCCGGCCGGAATGTCCTGATGGAGCGGCGGCAGCGTGAAACGCAGCACCAGGTAGGCGAGCAACTGGACGACGCCGGCGATCGCTCCCCATGCCGCCAGCCCGACCCGCGTATCGCCGTGGGCGATGACGTTGGCCACCGGCATCGCGAAACCGGGCAGCGCGCCGGACAGGCTGAGCGCTGCCGCGGTATTGCCGGAACGGATCAGCACCAGCTCGTGATACGGCGTGACATTCAGTGAAACCAGCGGGAACAGGGCGAGCAGGACGATGGCAACGGCGAAGCAGGCGAGAAACGCTGGCAGGGTGGTCAACAGGTACGTGGGCATGCGGCTTCTCCGGTCTGCAGCCACTGGCGCAGCGGTCCTCAGCTTCCGGGCGAGGCAGCAAAGCGCAGCAGCCCGTCGAGGATCAGATTGTCCATCAACTGGAAGGGGATGTTCAAGTGCGCGGCCAGGCGCGGCGCCGTGCCGCCGGTCAACAGGCACCGCGCTCCGGGCTCGTCAGCGATGCTGCGGAACATCCGCTCGATGGCCCCCAGCTGCGCCTGCAGGCAGCCGCTGACGATGGCGTCCATGGTATTTCGCGGCTGCTCGCGGTAGCTGCCTTCGGCGAGCGGCAGCTGCGCGGTGTTGCGCGCCAGCGCGGCGCGCATCAGGTCGAAACCTGGAAGGATCAGCCCGCCACGAAAAACCCCGTCGCCGTCGAGCAGGTCCACGGTCGTCGCCGTTCCGGCGCAGACCACCAGACAGGCGCCGCCGAGCGCGGCGCGAGCACCGATCAGCGCCGCCCAGCGGTCGGCCCCGAGTTGCTGCGGAATCTCGTAGCTGCTGCGGACGCCACAGGCCTCGGCACTGGCTTTCAGGAACGAGACGCGGGCACCGCGCCGGGCGAGCAGCGACGAGATGCTGTCGCCGACCGCCTTACCGGCGACGTTGCAGACCACCGCGCGGACATTCTCCGGCCATCGCCCAAGGTCCTCAGCCAGGCGGGCGACATCGGCCGTGGCCTGCACGCCACGATCCTGCCATCGCTGCCCGTCGTGAGCAGCCCATTTGATGCGGCTGTTGCCGGCGTCGATGGCGACGATCATTCGGGAAGCCGCAGCGAGACGTCGCCGGAAAAACAGCGCTCGACCCCGGCGGCCGTCTGCAGCAGCAGGGCGCCATCGCTATCGGCGCCCAGACAGACGCCCCGACGATCGATCCGCTCGCCGTCGAGCAGGCGCACGGGTCGATCCTGCCAGACGTGACGCGCCTGCCAGTCGCCGCGCAGGACGGCAAAGCCGCCCTCGGCAAAGCGGTCGAGAACGTCTGCCAGGTCGAGCAACAGCTGCGCCAGCAATTGGTGACGGTCGGGCAGCTGTCGCAGAACCTGCGCCAGAGCCGCCGGCGGATGCAGGAATTCCTCGTCGCCGGCTGGCGGCATGCGCAGGTTCAGGCCGATCCCGACCACCGTCAGCATCCGTTCGTGGTCGCTCTCCAGGTCAACCAGAATGCCGCCGAGCTTGCCGCCGTCGAGCAGGATGTCGTTCGGCCATTTCAGTCCGACGCCCGGCACGCCGCTGTTCTCCAGGGCCCGCGCCACCGCCAGGCCGACGGCAAGCGACAGCCCGCTCAGTCGCCCGACACCGCCGTCAAAGGCCCACAGCAGCGAGAAGGTCAGGCTGTCGTCCGGCCTTGACAGCCAGCTTCGGCCACGCCGCCCGCGGCCGCCGGTCTGCCGGTCGGCGACCAGCAGCGAACCCGCCGGAGCACCGTGGCGGGCGCGTTCGAGCAGCAAGGTACTGGTCGAAACGCACTCCGGCAGCGCCTCGACGGTGAAGCGAACGGCTGCCGGACCGAGCAGCGAAAGCAGGCGCCGGGGATCGATCAGACAGCTGTCGGCAGGCTGGCTCATTGGCGAATCATGGCCTCGTGATCAACATCAAGGCCGCCATTATCGCCGATACCCGGCGCTTACCGGGGCAGGCAGGCGTCGCGGTCCTCGCTCGCCGCTGCGCTCGCGCCATCGAGGCCAAGATCCTGGATCTTGCGCGTAATGGTGTTGCGCCCGATCCCCAGGGTCTGCGCGGCCTCGATTCTGCGCCCGCCGGTGTGAACCAGCGCGCGGTTGATCAGGACCCTCTCGAAGGCCTGCGTCAGCTTTTCGTGTACGTGCCCGGCATCGGCCACCAACAAGCGGTCGACCTGGGCGGCCAGGGCGCTTTCCCAGTCGCTGGCCGGCACCGCCGGCAGCGATTCGCGAAGTTCCGGTGGCAGGTCGGCGAGTTCGACCAGTTGCCCCGGTGCCATGACCGTCAGCCAGTGACAAAGATTCTCCAGTTGCCGGACGTTGCCGGAAAAATCGAGCGAGCAAAGGTGTCTCAGCGCTCCATCGGAAAAGCGCTTGCCTTCGACGCCGAGTTCCTGCGCGCTTTTCTGCAGAAAGTGACGCGCCAGAATCGGGATATCCTCGCTCCGTTCACGCAGCGACGGGAGACGAACGCGGATCACGTTCAGACGGTGAAACAGATCCTCGCGGAAAAGCCCCTGGCGTACCCGTGCCTCGAGATCCTGGTGCGTCGCGGCGATGATCCTGACCTTGGTCTTCAGCGGTGAATGGCCACCCACCCGGTAGTAGTGACCATCGGAAAGGACCCGCAGCAGCCGGGTCTGCAACTCGGCCGGCATGTCGCCGATCTCGTCGAGGAACAGCGTTCCCCCCTCGGCCTGTTCGAAACGGCCCTGGCGCTGAGCCGCCGCGCCGGTAAAGGCGCCGCGTTCGTGACCGAACAGTTCGGACTCGAGCAGGTCGCGAGGAATCGCTGCGGTGTTGATGGCGATGAACGGCTTGTCGGCGCGCGGGCTGTGACGATGCACCGCGCGTGCCACCAGTTCCTTGCCCGATCCCGACTCACCGGTGATCAGCACGGTCGCGCTCGATTGACTCAGGCGGCCGATGGCGCGGAAGACCTCCTGCATCGCCGGCGCCTGGCCGAGAATCTCCGGCACCAGTTCCACTTCGCTTGACGCACCGCTCTGGTGCATACTTTCGCCGATCGCTCGCCTGATCAGCTCCAGCGCCTGGTCGACATCGAAGGGTTTCGGCAGATACTCGAAAGCACCGCCCTGAAACGCCGACACCGCACTCTCCAGGTCGGAGTAGGCGGTCATGATAATCACTGGCAGCGCCGGGAAGCGCTCCTTGAAAACCTGCAGCAGCTCAAGCCCCGACTGACCCGGCATGCGGATGTCCGAAACGAGTACCTGCGGCGCTTCGGCGCCGGCGTTGAGTGCCGCCAGGGCTTCGGTCGCCGAGCAAAAACTCCGCGACACGATTTTCTCGCGCGACAGGGTTTTCTCGAGAACCCAGCGGATTGATTTGTCGTCGTCAACGATCCAGACCGGTTTCATTGATTCCTCGGGCAGCGTGGCAAGTGTCATCAACTACCCTAGCAAGAAACCTGCCAACCCCTCAGCCGAGGGGCAAGCGAATGGTGAAACAGGTGTCGCCCGGCCTGCTCTCGCAATCGATCGCCCCGTGATGTTGCTGGACAAAACTCTGCGCCAGCGTCAACCCCAGGCCGCTGCCGCCCTCGCGACCCGAAACCAGCGGATAGAACATGCGTTCGCGGATATCCTCGGCAACGCCGGGACCGTCGTCGATCACCTGCACCTCGATCGCCAGGCGGTAGCGGCGCTTGAACAGGGTCGTCTGACGCGCGACGCGGGTACGCAGCGTGATCCGGCCTGGACCGCCGAGACGGCCATCGGGCTGCCGCATGATCGCCTGCGCGGCGTTCCTGGCGACATTCAGGAACACCTGAATCAGCTGCTCGCGGTCGCCGATCAGGAGCGGCAGACTGGTATCGTAATCGCGTTGCACGGTCAGCAGGGTCGGGAATTCGGCGGTCAGCAGACTGCGCACCCGCTCGAGGATCTCGTGGATGTTCACCGGGCCCGGTTGCATCGGGCGGTGCGGCGATAGCAGCCGCCGCATCAGGTCCTGCAGCCGGTCGGCCTCCTTGATGATCACCTGGGTGTACTCGCGAAGGCCCGGATTGTTGAGTTCGTGTTCGAGCAACTGCGCCGCACCGCGGATCCCGCCCAGCGGGTTCTTGATTTCGTGCACCAGATTCCGGATCAGCTCGCGGTTGGCGTGCTGCTGCTCGACCAGGCGCTCCTCCCGAGTCGCCCTGAGCTGTTGATCGATTGGCCACAGTTCGACCAGCAGACGTGCTTCCGGGGCGTCGGCCGGGCTGACCGCGCAGTTGAGGCGAAGCAGTTCGCCACTGCTTAGGCGCAGGTCGATATTCTGCCCGGTGTAGCCACCCCCGTCGTGCAGGGTACTATCGAGCGCCGCCAGCAGTCCAGGCGGGCACTCGATGACCGCCGTCAGCGGGCAGCCGACGAAAACCTTGCTGCTGATCGCCAGGAGGTTCTCGGCGGCCTGGTTCAGGTAGCGAATGGCCAGCTTTTCGTCAAGCAGGACGACCGCCGACGAAAGCAGGTCCAGCCCGCCGAATTGATTTCCGGTGTTTTCAGGCATTGCTCTTATTGCGCGATAGCGGCCGCTCGATCCCGATGCGATCAGCGCAGATTGCCGATTTCCTTCGTGATCGCCTCGATATTTCGCTCGTGCAGGGCGACCTTGTCCTTGTACGGCTGGACCCGCTCCTGAACCTTGCCGCCACTGATCGCACCGCCCTGCATGCGCTCGCTCGGCAAGACCAGCGCCTCCTGCTCGGCGAGTGCAGCTTTCGCCTGCTCGGCATTCTTCCTTTCGGCCGCCAGTTCACTTTCGAGAATCCGCCGGCGATCGCCGTCGCGCGATTTCTGAGTCTGATCGTCCACCTTCGGAAATGCGCCCGGCGTCGGTGTCTTCGCCGAGCCCTTGGGTGCTGGCGACACGTTCACCGGGTCGAGAACGAGTTTTCTGCAGTTCTTGGTGGGGACGTTCGAGTAGGTGACCCGGCCATCGGGATCGCCGCACTTGTAGATGTCCTGCGCATGTACAGGGCCGGTCGCCAAGCACAGCAGCGCAATCGAAAGGCAAAGGTCTTGCGGTCTCATCGTCGTCTTGTTCCCTGGTTGCAGCCCGTCGCCAGATGGCGCCGGGGCGGCATCATGCCATGCCGAAATCCACGGCACACACGAGTGTATGGGATGAGTCAAGCGAATACAAACGCAGGGGAACCATTGTTGGTAGACAAAAAAAGGACGGGCAGGCCCGTCCTTTTCGCTGTGTGATCTGCTCAACAGCTGTAGTACAGCTCGAACTCGACCGGGTGAGTGGTCATGCGCACCTTGTTGACCTCGTCCATCTTCAACTCGATGAAGGCGTCGACCCACTCGTCCGAAAACACGCCGCCACGGGTCAGGAACTCGCGATCCTTGTCGAGCGCGGCAAGCGCCTCTTCGAGACTGGCGCAGACGGTCGGGATCTTGGCGTCCTCTTCCGGCGGCAGATCGTAGAGGTTCTTGTCGGCCGGATCGCCCGGGTGAATCTTGTTCTGAATGCCATCGAGGCCGGCCATCAGCAGCGCCGAAAAGCACAGATACGGATTGGCAATCGGATCGGGGAAGCGCGTCTCGATACGACGGGCCTTGTCCGACGCCACATGCGGCACGCGAATCGACGCCGAACGGTTCTTGGCCGAGTAGGCCAGCTTGGTCGGTGCCTCATAGTGCGGCACCAGGCGCTTGTAGGAGTTGGTACCGGGGTTGGTGATCGCGTTCAGCGCCTTGGCGTGCTTGATGATCCCGCCGATGTAGAACAGCGCCATTTCCGACAGACCGGCGTAACCGTTACCGGCAAACAGGTTCTTGCCGTCTTTCCAGATCGACTGATGGACGTGCATCCCCGAGCCGTTGTCGCCGACGATCGGCTTCGGCATGAAGGTGGCGGTCTTGCCGTACTGGTGGGCAACGTTATGGACCACGTACTTGAGCTGCTGCGTCCAGTCGGCGCGCTTCACCAGCGTGCTGAACAGCGTGCCGATCTCGCACTGACCGGCCGTCGCGACCTCGTGGTGATGCACTTCGACCGGGATGCCGATCGACTCGAGGGTCAGCACCATCGCCGAGCGGATGTCGTGCAGGCTGTCAACCGGCGGCACCGGGAAGTAGCCGCCCTTGATCCCGGGACGGTGACCAGTACCGCCTTCCCCGTCGCCCTTCTCGCCACTCGACCAGGCCGCTTCCTGCGAGAAGATCTTCAGCGCGCAGCCCGACATGTCGACGCTCCACGCCACCGAGTCAAAAATGAAGAACTCGGGCTCCGGGCCAAAGTAGGCGGTATCCCCGACGCCGCTGGACTTCAGGTAGGCTTCGGCGCGCTTGGCGATCGAACGCGGATCGCGGTCGTACCCGCGCCCATCGGCCGGGTCAACGACATCACAGGTGACGACGATCGTCGTTTCGTCGAAGAAAGGGTCAACGTAGGCCGTGCTGGGGTCGGGCATCAGCTGCATGTCCGACGCCTGGATCCCCTTCCAGCCCGCGATCGACGAGCCATCAAAAGCGTGGCCGTTCTCGAACTTGTCCTCGTCGAACGCGCTGACCGGCACGGTCACGTGCTGCTCCTTGCCGCGGGTGTCCGTGAAGCGGAAGTCGACGAACTTCGCCTCGTTTTCCTTGACCATGTTGATCACATCTTGCGGGCTTGCCATTTGCAGAGTCTCCTGAACAGGTGCCGGATTGACCGGCGGCAGTAGAAAAAGGTACGAGGAGCATGGAAGCAGAAAGCGTGCCAACCCATGCCATGCGGTGCTTTCATTGTGCCACAAGCTGCTGGCGCGTTCTCGACGTTTTTGCCGCGCACCACCACGGTGCTGCCGCTCGCCCACGGCACCACTGTGGTGCGGGCCCGTTTGATACGTCCGAGCGCTGCAAGGCAGACAAGTGATCTATACTGCGATCCTCGTGAGATTTCACTTGACGGACCACTCGGTGGGAACCATGGGAAGATTGACGGATCTGCTTAAGCTGGCTCAGGAACGGGGACGCGAACTGGGCGTCCCCTACGCGGGCGCGCTAACGCCGCAGGAGGCGTACGAAGTATGGCAACTGGCGCCGGGAGCCAAACTGGTTGACGTGCGCACCCGTGCCGAATGGGATTGGGTCGGGCGCATCCCCGGCGCGATCGAGATCGAGTGGCAGAGCTACCCCGACAACAAGGCCAACGCCCATTTCCTGCCGCAGCTGAAGCAGCAGGCCGACGGTGAAGCCTTGCTGATGTTCCTCTGCCGTAGCGGCGTGCGCTCGCACCAGGCGGCGACGCTGGCCAGCCAGGGAGCGCACTCGAATTGCTACAACGTGCTCGAGGGCTTCGAAGGCGACAAGGACGCCAACGGCCAGCGCGGCAAGATCGGAGGCTGGCGTCGCGCCGGCCTGCCATGGCGCAGCTGAACCTTTTTTCGAAAGCCGGGTCCCGGCTGTGTGAGATTGACCCGAGTCACTGAACATGCCAACCGCCACCATCAGCTTCGACAAGTTCAACCAGTTGCAGGACGACGCCTGCCACCAGCGCATCCGTGCCGCGCGCGAACGGCTGGGCAAGCAGGCTGTACTGCTGTGCCACCACTATCAACGCGCGGACGTCTATCAGTACGCCGACCTCACGGGTGACTCGCTGAAACTGTCGCGCCTCGCCTCGCAGGCCGATGCCCGATACATCGTCTTCTGCGGCGTTCATTTCATGGCCGAAGTCGCCGACATCATGTCGAAGCCCGAACAGATCGCGATCCTGCCCGATCTGGCCGCCGGCTGCTCGATGGCCGACATGGCCAATCTGGCCAAGGTTGAACGCTGCTGGCGCGAACTCGGCGAGGTCCTCGACGTCGACCAGCAGGTGACGCCGGTCACCTACATCAACTCGGCCGCCGATCTGAAGGCTTTCTGCGGGGCCCGTGGCGGCATCGTCTGCACCTCGTCGAACGCCGGGACCATCGCCGCCTGGGCCTTCGAGCGCCGCGAAAAGATCCTCTTCTTTCCCGACCAGCATCTCGGCCGCTGGACTGGCCACCAGATGGGTATCGCGCTCGACGACATGTTCGTCTGGGATCCCGACCTCGAAATGGGCGGCCTCAGCGCTGACCAGATCCGGCGCGCGAAACTGCTGCTCTGGAAGGGCCATTGCTCGGTGCACCAGATGTTCCAGCCGGCACACATCCTGCGGTTTCGCAACCAGCATCCCGACGGGCTGGTGATCGCCCACCCGGAATGCAGCTTCGAGGTCTGTCGGCAGTCGGATTTCGTCGGCTCGACCGAGCATATCGTCCGAACGATCAAGGAGGCGAGCCCGAACACCCGCTGGCTGGTCGGTACCGAACTCAATCTGGTGAACCGTCTGGCGGAAGAAGTCCGCAGCGAGGGCAAGGTCGTCCAGTTCATGGCGCCGACGGTGTGCATGTGCTCGACCAGGCAGCGCATCGACCCGCAGCATCTGGCGTGGACCCTCGAGAATCTGGCCGATGGCACGCTGGTCAACCAAATCAAGGTTCCGGAACACGAAAAGGAGCTCGCCCGAGTCGCGCTGGAGCGGATGCTCGCCGTATCCTGAGCCGGGTTGCCAGGGCTTCCCGAACGCCATGACCGTCCACCCGCCTCCCCGACGGTGTTGCATCTTCGGTATCAGGAACTGTGACACGATGAAGAAAGCCTTCGCCTGGCTGGCCGGACACGGCGTTGTCGTCGATTTCGTGGACTACCGCAAGGCGGGCATCAGCATCGACCAGCTTTCCGAATGGAGCCGCCGGGCCGGTTGGGAGAACGGGAGCCGCCGGCCCGGCTGGGAGACCTTGCTCAACACCCGCGGCACAACCTGGAAGAAGCTGCCTGCCGAAGCGCGCGCCGATCTCGACGAAGCCCGGGCGCTGACGCTGATGGCCGCGCAGCCCAGCCTGATCAGGCGGCCGGTAGTCGATACCGGCGACGCCTTGCTGATCGGCTTTGATCCGCAACGCTACGCCAGCGAGTTTCTGGGAACGGACCCTTGACCGACGACTGCCTTTGCCGTTTCCTGCTCGAAGATCTGGACATCGTGGGGGCCGTCGTTCGGCTGGGCCCGGCGTGGCGACAGATGCTCGACAATCGCGATTACCCAGTGCCGGTCGCCCGTCTGCTCGGAGAAATGACCGCGACGACGCTCTTGCTCGCCGGCAAGTTGAAGCAGCCCGGACGACTGACCGTTCAGTTGCGCGGTGGCGGCGCAGTCTCGCTGCTGGTCATCGACTGCAACGAGCAGTTGCAGATTCGCGGCATGGCCAGCTGCAGCGCCCAGATCGTCGCCGGCTCGGCGGCGGAACTGCTCGGCGACGGGCAACTGCAGCTGTCGCTCGACATGGCCTCGATGCGCGAGCCGTACCTGAGCATCGTGCCGCTCGCTGGAGAAAACATCGCCGAGATCTTCGAGCACTACCTTGGCCAATCGGACCAGTTGCCCGCGCGACTGTTTCTCGCGGCTTCGGCGGACAACGCAGCGGGGCTCTTTCTGCAGCGCCTGCCGACCGCCGAGGAGCGCGACGCCGACGGCTGGACGCGCGTCGAAGCACTGGCGTCGACGGTGCAAGCCGCCGAACTGCTGTCCCTGCCCGCCGACGAACTGCTGCGGCGCCTCTTCGGTGAGGAGACGGTGCGGGCCTTTCCCGCCCGGACCGTCGCCTACAACTGCCCGGAAGACTGGGGGAAAGTGCGTTCGATGCTGCGCTCGCTCGGTCGTCGCGAGGTCTATGCGGCCCTGCACGAGCACGGCGAAGTACTGATCAAGGACGACATCTGCAATCGCGCGTATCGTTTTGACGCGCTGGCGATCGACGAACTGTTCGCCGACTCGCCGTTGCCTTCGCCGCCGACGGTCCACTGACCGCTGCGGCGGTCGGCAAACTCGCCAACGTTGGTGCCGGAGGCAGCCGCCACCGTCACCCGCTCGCCGCGGCGGGAAACTGTCGAAAAACTTTACACTGCCCGTTTCGAGGCCAGGCGGCAGCACCATGTCAATTGTCTAGTTCAGCATACAAAACAGCCGCATAGGGCCAATTATGATGCTGTGGCACGAATTTTGCGTACCATCAAGAAGCTGTCTGACAGGCCGTGCTTGCTTTTGAGCGCGGCAGATTCAGAGCGGCAGCTCATCTATGGCGCCCACTTCGGTCGCCCGTAACGCCATAACCTTGCTGGACGACTTGACGGCACCTCGGTGGTGGCTATGTCGTATCACCTAGACAGGAGGCAAATCATGAAAACTTCGAAGGCATTCCCGGCCCTCAAGAAATTGGCCGGCGGCGTCGCCATAGCCGCAGCGTTTGGCGCAGCGGGACCAGCCCACGCCCTGACGATCAATCTGACCTCGACCGGCAACGCGAATGCGGATGCAGGCTTCCAGGCGGCTGCAAACTTCTGGCAGAGCGTATTCATCGACCCGATCACCGTGAACATCACGGCCGGCTTTGCGGCGCTCGGCCCGGGCATCCTGGGGCAGGCCGGCTCCTCGTACTTCGCCACCACTTTCGGCGACATGAAGGCGGCACTCGGCGCCGACGCGAGCAGTGCGGACGACGCCACCATGGTCGCCGGGCTGCCGGGCGGGACCAGCTACAGCAAGCTGATCAACGGAACCACCAACTCGGGCGGCGCCACGCACCTGCGAGCGGGCATCGAGAGCATGGAGCTGACCACGGCGAATGCAAAGGCCATCGGCCTGGTTGCCGCCAACGCCCCTGGCGAGGATGCACAAATCACCTTCAGCAGCCTCTTCAATTTCGACTTCGACCAGAGCAACGGGATCGACCCGGGGCTTTTCGATTTCGTCGGGATCGCCGTCCACGAGCTTGGCCACGCCATGGGCTTTGTCAGCGGAGTCGACATCCTCGACTACAACAGCAATGGGCCTGGCGTGGTTGGCCAGTTCTCGGACGCTGACTTTGACCCGTTCGCGACGCTGCTCGACTTCACGCGTTGTTCTGGCGCCAGCCAGGCTGCCGGTGCCAGCATGGACTGGACGATCGGCGACAGCGCCAAGGACTTCGCGATCGACGGTGGTTGTACCGCCCTGGTCAGTAACGCCTGGTCGACCGGGCAGACCTTCGGCGACGGCTATCAGGCAAGCCACTGGAAAGACGACTTCAACATCGGCATCATGGATCCCACCGCCGTGCCACCAGGCCAAATGAACGTCGTCACCGCCCGCGACATCCAGGCTCTTGACGTGATCGGCTGGACCCAGCAGCAGGTCAACGGCGTGCCGGAACCGACCACCGCGCTGCTGCTCTGCGCAGCCCTCCTCGGGCTGGGCGCGGCGCGGCGCCGAGTCGTCAGGGTTGCCTCCTAGTTCTGCCTCTGACCTCGGGGTAGCGAGCGCCCGGCCCAGCGACCAGCGAGGCCGGGCCGCTCGTGAACTTGACCGCGCAATTCCTGGCCGCGTCGCGCGGACGCCAGTGCCGCTTCCCAACGGAGCCGTTCCTGACGCGAGCTTTGCGCCGGCTGGTTGACCAGACACGTGCAATCGGTGTCGTACTGAGCCTGACCATTGCCCTTGTCGGGCCTTGGGGACATGCTAGCGCGATGGTCGTGGCGCCGCCCCTGTACCCCTTCGAGCAGGCTTTTGGAAAGGCCGCAATCGTCGTTCACGGAGACATCGTGGCCTACGACCAGCAGCTCGGTGCCACGCTGCGGGTGCGCGAGGTTGTGCGCGGCGATGCACGTGCCGGTGACGAATACCTGCTGGGCGGGTCCCCCGGTTACGCGTTCCTCGCATCGCTTCCCGGCCAAGTGACCGCCTTCATCAGGGTTCGGGAGGGTGCGGTGCTACAACTGTGGCAGGGGCCAACGAGCGGCGGACTGATCTGGTCCGAGCCAGGACTGCTCGAACGTATCATGCGCGCGCACGCCAATCCGAAGACCGCGCTACGTGCCAGCGACCCGCGCGAGCGGCTGGCAGCAGCCTACTTCGTAGTCACCAACGGCGCCGAAAAACCGTCGGCGGCCGAGCTCGACGCGATCATGGACAGCGCCGCCTGGGGTCTGAGCCACGGATCGCCAAGCACTCATCAAGCCGCCGTTGATATCCTTGCTGCGCTTGGCTACTCGCTGAAGGCCTTGGGCATTACCTACCATCCCTTGTTCAAGCCGGAATTCAAGCACGCAGCTGAAACGCAGCTGCGCTCGTGGTGGAAGCAGCGGCACTAGACTTGCCGCGCTCGACAATCGTTCCAGTATTGCCGACCTCGCCGGCCCTTCGCTGCCAATGCCGCAATACCGCCGCCGACCGTCGCCTGCTCCTGCTTGGGCGCTGTCCGCTAACGGCCTCACAAGCTCGGTCCGCGCTCACGGGGTAACCACCACCAGATGCACCCGGTACGGCCCGTGTGCGCCAAGAACGATGGTCAGCTCGATGTCGCCGGTGGGCGAGGGCCGGGAAACGAAGTTCACCGCGCGCGGCACGTCGCCGTGCTCTCGCCGGGGCAACGCGATGCCTTCCTCCATGCCGGCGACGACGCGCGCAGCGAGCACGATGGCGATATGCATTTCGGGCCGCGAGCTGGTCGTCGCGGCCGTCGTAAGCCCGGAGAGAAGCATCAGCGTGCCGGTTTCGGCGATCGCACAGAAATCGCCGGTGATACCCACCAGGTCGTCGTCGCGGGCCGCCCGCGGGGCAACGGCAAGGCCGGCGCCGGCCCAGTCGAGGCTGGCGTACTCCTGCCAGCAGACGGCGGAGCGCGGCAGCTCGGCTGCCGACAGGTAGCGGGCGTTCGCTGCCGGCACCTCGGCGAGGTTGCTGACCCGGTCGGCGGTTGACGACATCGCCTGCGAGCGGCGGCAGAAGCGGTCGAGCAGGTCGCCCGCCAGCTTCGAGCGCGGACCGCCGGTCGGCGCGGCGAGTTCCTCGAACATCTCTTTCCCGCGTTCGCCGGCAGGCGCCGGGTCGTGCCGAGACGCGGCGCGGACGCGCCTCAGGATGCTTGCTCTGTCGGAACTGTCGTTCATCCTATTCGCTGCCAGTCGGGCCAAGGTGTCTGGATGGGCGGCATGCTCCCGCTGGGCTACAATGTGATCAAAAGAAAGCTGATACCCAACCCCACCGAGGCGGCGCTGATCAGGCGGACTCTTTGAACCTATTTTCCTGTGCGCCTTGCCAAGGCGCTGTTTTCCAGCGAGTGCGAATCCCGCGCGGCAACTTTCGCTCCGGCCGGTAGCAACTGGATGTCAGCGACGGAAGTAAATTGATACAGCG
>DPSD01000717.1 GCA_003538495.1 Accumulibacter sp. | reverse complement strand
GAGGGGAGGTTCGTGAGTCGCTGACGCGACTTTCATGGTAATCGGAAAGAAGCTGCGGATGAGTGAGTATGTGGCAAATACTCCAAGTAAAGGGGCTACAGCAGAAGAGAAATGAGCAAAACCGAACTCGAAGCAGCGTTTTGTGCGACGACGTATCGGGTGACGACCCCCGAGGGCTTTTTTTCCTTGCGAATTGGCGTACCTGCCCCCGCTTTCGACGCTTTCCTGCTTGGCCTGGCCGCCGCTCAGCATCTGGCCTGCGATGACGAGCCTGGGAAGGCCTCCGAGATGTGCTGGGGGATAGTTACGGCATACAATCCGGCAGCGCTGTTCCCTGAAGAGAAGAACCGGCTTGCTCAGGAGCGATTGCTCGAAAGAATCCAGGCCTTGGGCTGGTGTTTTCTTGCCGCCAGCAACCTTGCCGACGACGGTATCTGGCCCGAGGAACCGAGTTATCTGGTATTGCAAGCGGACGAGCAACAAATGCGCATGCTGGCGAGCGAGTTCAGTCAACTCGCCGTGGTTTGTGGACGAACGGGCTCGGTACCGAAACTGCTCTGGCTTTGAGGCTTGCCGGGGATAGTGACTATGGTTGCCTGACCGGTGGCAGGCGCGCCTGGATACGCCTGGAATATTTTTTCTGTGAGGTGATGGAGCACTGTGAGCAAGCACGTTGGGCGTTTCGAGATCATTCGTGAACTGGGTCGAGGTGCCCAGAGCATTGTCTATCTCGCTCGTGATCCACATTTGCAAAGACAAGTGGCGATCAAGACGCTCCACTTTGCACGTTCTGATCCGCAGCAGAATCGCCAGTTGCTGGATGAGGCAAGGATGGTCAGCCAGTTACGCCACCCGAACATCGTTCCGATCTTCGAGGCTGCCGAGGAACGGGGTGATCTTTATCTCGTTTTCCAGTACGTCCCGGGCAAAAACCTGGCCGAGCACCTGGCGCAGAGCGGCGCGCCGAAGCCAGCCAGAGCGATTGCGATCATGCAGGCGATCCTCGATGCAATTGCGCATGCGCATGCGGCGGGAATCATCCATCGTGACCTCAAGCCGAGCAACATTCTGATTGACGACGATGAACTGCCGCGCGTGATGGATTTCGGCATCGCCGCTCGTACCGGGGCGCTGTCGGGCGACGGCGGACAACTGACTGGCACACCGGCCTACATGGCACCAGAGTACATTTTGCAGCGCACGAGCAGCGAACGGTCCGACATTTTTTCGGCGGGCATGGTTTTCTATGAGTTGCTGACCGGCAAGCGGGCGATTCCCGGGAACGACATTCTGCTGGTGATGAAACAGATCGCCAGCGAGGACATCCGGCTGCCGCAAGACAGCAGCGGCCTACTGGAAGAGCGATTGGCGCATCTTCTCTACCGGGCGCTGGCGCGCGATCCACAGAGTCGCTACGAATCAGCCAGGCAGATGCGCGAGGCGCTGGACGACTACCTGGCACCGGAGACCCTGCAGCCGTCGGCCGATCCGAGGCAGAGTACGATCGATTTCCTGTTGCGGCGCATGCGACACAAGAGCGATTTTCCGGCCCTCTCGGAGTCGGTCGGGGCGATCAACCGGATCACGGCCTCGGAGAATCAGAGTATTTCCGAAGTCTCGAACACCATCCTCAAGGATTTCTCGCTGACCAACAAGCTTCTGCGCATGGTCAATTCGGTGTATTACCAGCAGGCGGGTGGCGGCAACATCAGCACGGTTTCCCGCGCGGTGGTGGTCCTTGGTCTCGATGCGGTGCGCAGCATTGCCATCACGGTGTTGCTTCTCGATCACCTGCAAAACAAGGACAATGCCAATCAACTCAAGGATGAGTTCCTGCGTGCCAACCTGGCCGGGGTACTGGCCAGGGACCTTGCCGGCAAGAGCGCTGCGCGCCTGGACATCGAGCAGGCCTTTATCTGCTCGATGTTCCACAATCTGGGTCGTTTGCTGAGCCAGTATTACTTCCCGGAAGAAAGCGCCGAGATGAAGCGCATGCTGCTGCAGAAAAACTGTTCCGAGGAGGCGGCAGCACTGCAGGTGCTGGGGATCTCGCTCGAGGATCTCGGCATTGGCATTGCCCAGACCTGGGGATTTCCAAGATTGATCGTCAATAGCATGCGTCGGCTTCCGGCGGGCAGCATTCGCCGCTCGCTCAATCCCGAAGATCGCTTGCGGGTGTTCTCGGCGCTGTCGAACGAGCTATGCACGGTGATTTCGGAAACCGCAAGCGAACAGCAGGCGAGAGAACTGCGCAAGATCGCGGCGCGTTTCGGCGAGGCCGTCGCACTCGACGAACAGGAACTGCGTAGTGCCCTGGAAAAATCGCTGGAGCAGGTGACGCAGTTTGCCGCCACCATTCATCTGAATCTGCAGCAGACGCGTTTCGGCAGGCAGATCACGGCCTGGGGAGGTGCGCCGACCAGTCCGCCAACGCTCGAATTGATGCCAGGTACCGACGATGGCCTGGCAGGTACAGTTCTCTCGGATGTCATTGCAGAGGGGGTAGCCGCAGATCCTGTGGTCGATTGCGGCGAATTCGCTGCCGGGACTGAGACGGTGGCCAGCGAAGCCATCCTGCTGGCCGGAATTCAGGATTTGAGCAACGTGTTGGTCAACAGCTTCAAGCTCAATGATGTGCTGCGCATCACGCTCGAAACCATCTACCGTGCGAAGGGCTTCAAGCGCGTCATCCTGTGTATTCGTGAAGCGCGCAGCAATTCGATGCTCGGTCGTTTCGGCTTTGGTCCCGATGCACTGGATATCGCCAAGAGCTTCCGATTTTCACTCGTGTTTACCCCGGATATCTTTCATGCGGCACTTGCCAAAGGCGTTGATATTCTGATCAGCGACACCAATGATCCGAAAATTGCAGCGCGCATCCCGGGGTGGTTTCGCAAGGCGGTGGCTGCCGAAACCTTTGTCGTTTTTCCGCTCTGCGTCAACGGCAATGGGGTGGCCATGATCTATGCCGACCGCGCACATGCAGGCGAGATCGTAATTTCCGAGAAAGAACTGGCCTTGATGAGAACCTTGCGCAATATGGCTGTGCTAGCCATCAAGCAGTCGATCTGAGGTGATCGGCAGAGCGGTGCCCATCAGGCAGAGTCTGCCCGGGTCGACGTTTTTCCATGGCTTGACGGCCGCGCCGATCTACCAGAGTTTCCACCATGGTTCCTGACGATCCAGACCGCGGACGTAGTATTCGCTGTTTGGAAAGTTCTTGCGCATGACGCGTTCGGCGTCGTCGCGCAGATCGGTGAGTCCGAGCGCGTCATAGGCCTTGACCATGATGAAAAGTGCTTCCTCGGTGGCCGGCGTATCGGGATAGTTCAACACCGCGTACTGGGCACGGTTCGCAGCTGCCAGATAGGCTCCTCGTTTCATGTAGTAGCGAGCGACGTGCAGTTCAAGCGAGGCCAGGGCATTGACCAGGTACT
>DPSD01000316.1 GCA_003538495.1 Accumulibacter sp. | reverse complement strand
CACGTCAACAACTTCCTCGGCGAGGACGACATCAATCCGAACGGCTTTCATCAACTGCCGCCCGGAACCCGGATGAGCACCATGATGTCTCCGACCATCGTCGTCGCCGGCGACCGCCCCTGCTTCGCGCTCGGCAGCGGCGGTTCGAACCGGATCCGCAGCGTCATCCTGCAGGCGCTGCTCAACCTGCTGGCCTATCGCCGCCCGCTGGACGAGGCGGTGAACGCCGCCCGCCTGCACGTTGAAGGCGGCCAGCTGTGGTTCGAGAGCAGTGGTCTGGAAGCCAGCGCGATTGCCGCCCTGCAGGCCGCGTGGCCGGCGTCGACTCGATTTGACCAGGCCAGTGTCTTCTTCGGTGGCGTCAACTGCGTGGCCAGCGGCCATGACAACCTGTACGGCGCTGGCGACCGCCGACGTGGCGGCGTCGTGGTCGTCGCCCGATAAACCGGCGATGGGCAGGGGTCAGCAGTGGAGAGATTGATGAAAGCGATGCTTCTGAGCACCCCGGGAACAAGGTTGCAGCTGGTCGAGGTGCCGCGACCGACGCCGGGCGCTGAACAGATCCTGATCGAGGTACGAGCCTGCGGCGTCTGCCGGACCGATCTGCACGTACTCGACGGCGACTTGCCGCGACCCCGCCTGCCGCTGGTCCTCGGCCACGAGATCGTCGGCGTCGTCGTCGAAAAAGGCGCCCTGGTGCGCGGCTTCGCTCTCGGCCAGCGCGTCGGCGTGCCCTGGCTGGGACGCACCTGCGGCCATTGCCGCTACTGCGCGGGCGGCGCCGAGAACCTGTGCGACACCGCGGAGTTTACCGGCTACACCCTCGATGGCGGTTACGCCGAGTTCGCGCTGGCCGATCAGCACTACTGCTTTTCGCTGCCGGACGAATACGCCGACGCCGAAGCGGCGCCGCTGCTCTGTGCCGGCTTGATCGGCTACCGCTCGCTGGTCGCCACCGCCAGCGCCCAGCGTCTGGGGATCTACGGCTTCGGTGCTGCCGCGCACATCATCGCGCAGGTCGCCCGCTGGCAAGGACGCGAGGTATTCGCCTTCACCAAGCCCGGCGACACCGACGGGCAGGATTTTGCACGGCAGCTCGGCGCAGCCTGGGCGGGCGGCGCCGACCAGGCGCCGCCGCAGCCGATGGACGCCGCGATTCTCTTCGCGCCGGCCGGCGAACTGGTACCGCAGGCGCTGCGGCAGACGGTCAAGGGCGGCACGGTGGTCTGCGCCGGCATTCACATGAGCAACATTCCGGAGTTCCCGTACGCGCTGCTCTGGGGAGAACGCAGCGTCCGGTCGGTCGCCAACCTGACCCGACGCGACGGCGAAGAGTTCTTCGCCATCGCCGCCCGCGCCGGCGTCAGAACGACGGTCGAGACCTTCCCTCTGGAATCGGCGAACGAGGCACTGCAGCAACTGCGCAGCGGGCAGGTCCGCGGTGCGGCGGTGCTGATCCCCGGCGGCGCTGCCGCCGCTGGTCAGAAACTGTAGCGCAGTTCTGAATAGACCCGGTCGCTGGCATCGTAGCGACCGAAGAATCCCAGCGGCGGACCGTTGAAGATGTCGACTCCAACCGCCAGACCCCAGTTTTTCTCGAAGTTCCAGTTGACCCGCGGCCGCAGCATCCAGTCGCTGCTGTCGTTGAAACTGGCGATCCACAGCGCCTGCAGCTCGACCTTGTCGCCCAGCTTGTGGTTCACCAGCAGGCTGTAGCCGGTCTCGTTGGTCGCCGGAATGATATCCGGGTCATGGTCGAAGAAATGGCTCTGGAAGATCTGGGTGTTGATCCGCGTATCGGCGAACTGGGTGAAGTCCAGACCGAGCACCCAGGTGAGGGTGTTCTGCGGCACTACCCCGTTCGGGTCGGTCAGGTTGGTGACCTGATACTGCAGGCCGCGCGTATAGACCGCCTCCCCCTTGAGGACCACCGACCCGAAGTCCTTGGCCATGGTGCTGCCGAACTGGGTGATCCGGTCGTGTCGTGCCTGATACACCGCCGTCGGCTGCGCACCGGTGACCAGCTGCCGGTAGAAGGTCGGCGCGACGCTCATGCTGCTGTAGGCAAAGGCCGCCACGTCCCAACCGTTGCTGAGGACCGACAAGCGCAGGCCGTAATTGGTGTTCTCCAGGCTGTTCGACGGAATCTGCTCGTTGCGAAACGAGGTCGCGAAACCGGGCGGTGGCGGCAAGGTGTACGCGTAGAACTGCCCTCCCGGCTTGCCGATGTTGTCGTAGCTGGCGACCGGGATCCAGACCAGTTCGGCGTGAAAGTCGTCCTTGAAGTACTCGGCCCTGGCGGCCCACTGCGGGATCCGCAGGATCTCGAATTCCGGCAGGACGAAATGCCGCATGTCCTTGGCGGAAACTACGTCGCCGAACAGCAGGCCGACCATTTCGCCCCAGATGATATGCTGCCGGCCGAGACGGAAATCCCAGTCACCGGCGCCGATGTCGAGATAGTTCTCGCGCAACATGAAGTTCAGGGTCTGGTTGTTGTTCACCGCCTGCGGGTAGAAATCGCTCAGCGGATAGACCGCGTCAAAGTCCACCCGCGCACCCAGTTTCCATTTGATGCCGCCACTGAGGTCGCCCTGCGCGCCGAGGTCGGCGCGCATCATCGCCTCAGACCAGTGCGAGGGATTCGGCGTGGTGTAGGCCATCACGTTCTCGACGAAACCCCGGATCCGGGCCGGGCGCTCGGGCGACGATGCGATCAGAGGTATCGCCGCTGGTGCAGCCTGTGGGATCGCCAGCGGCGCCGACTGAGGCGGCAGCGGCTGGTCATCGCCGAACAGTGATTCCCGGGTCGTCGGCGCGGCCGGTGCGCTGGTCGGCGCGGCGACTGGCTCGTCGTCGCCGAACAGGGCGTCCCTGCTCAGCGGCAGTTCGTTGTCGGCCTTGGCCGCCAGAGCCGACGCCGGCAAGGTCGCCAGGAGGAATGCGAGACAGGTGGCGAGACGCGTGCAGGGCTGCTTACTCTTGTTCTGCATTGCTGTTTTCCCCGGCTGGATCAGACGCCCCGGCGGGCGCAGTGGTCGTTGGCTCGTTGCTGGTGACTTCCGTCGGGCGATGGCGCGCGAAAGACCATCTCGATTGCGCACGGACACCGAGCAAGGAGATCTCGCCATCTTCGACACGCACCAGACGGTCGGCCTTGGCAATCACCCGCTTGTCGTGGGTAGAGAAGATGAAGGTCGTTTTCAGGGCGCGGTTGATCTTCTTCATCAGGAGAAGGATTTCCTCGCCGGTCTTGTGATCCAGGTTGGCCGTCGGTTCGTCGGCCAGGACAATCGCCGGCCGGATCACCAGCGCCCTGGCGATCGCCACCCGCTGCCGCTGTCCACCACTCAACTGATTCGGGCGGTGCGTGGCGAATTTCGACAAGCCGACGATATCCAGGAAATAGGCCACGCGCTTCTGACGCTCGGCGCTTGACATGTCCTTGCGGTGCAGCAGGGGATATTCGACATTTTCGGCCGCGGACAACACGGGCAATAGATTGAAGGTCTGAAAAATGAAGCCGATCGTTCTGGCACGCAGGTCAGCAAGCTGGTCCGGCGTCCGACCGCTGACGTCGCGATCGTTGATGTAGATCTTGCCACTGGTCGGCGTGTCGATGCAGCCGATCAAGTTCAGCAGGGTGGTCTTGCCGCTGCCCGAAGGGCCGGCAATCGCCAGGAAGACGCCCCGGTCAAACGCCAGCGTAATGTCCTTCAGGGCTTGGACTTTCTGGTCGCCGAGCAGATAATCCTTGCAAACGTGTTCGATGCGGACAACGCTCATACGGTGGCACTTCCTGCCAACCGTCTAAACGATCAGCACAGTGGGGTGAAAATTTTGGAAAGCATGACGATCCGCCATTCTGGTGTCAAGACTCGCCTGGTTCTCCTTGCTGCCTGCTTCTTCGCCGCCGCTGGTTCGGCGTCGGCGGCGGAGAGCGTCCAGGCAGATCCCGCGGACGAAGATGCCCAAGCCCGGCTGATCGTCGAAAAAGCCGATCACGTCCGCTTTCCGGCCGAAGGCTTTCAGGTGGACGTAACCATCACCACCACCGGTAGCGACCAGGAAAGCGAGGTGCGCAAATACCGCGTGCTGGCCAAGGGCAACACCAACAGCGTGGTGATGGTCCTGGAACCGGCTTCCGAGCGTGGGCAGATTCTATTGATGAAAGGCCGCGACCTGTGGGTTTTCATGCCTGAGGTTTCACAACCCATTCGGCTCGCTCTCTCGCAACGGCTGACCGGGCAGGTGGCCAATGGCGACCTGGCGCGCGCCAACTTCGCCGCCGACTACAACCCGAAGCTGCTGCGCACCGAAAAAATCGCTGGCGACGACTACCAGGTGCTCGAACTGACAGCGGCCGACCGGGGCGTCACCTATCAGCGCGTACTTTACTGGGTCCGCGAAAAGGACTCCTGGCCCTACCGGGCCGAATTCTATTCGCTATCCAATCGTCTGCTGAAGACCTGCCGGTACGAGAACTTCAAGACCATGGAAGGCAGAAAGCGGCCGACGCGACTGGTCATGGAAAACGCGCTTCGCGGCGGCGAACAGTCGGTCATGGAATATGGCAGCATGCGGCTGCGCGATCTGCCCGACAAGGTGTTCACCAAGGACTATCTGAAGAAACTCGACTAGCCAGGGCGTAGAGGCCAAAGCCCGCACCACTTCGTAGTACCATGCGCAGGCTATTTCGGCAGCGAGCGATCAGCATAAGGGCGGCAGATGTTTCTTTCGAACTTGACAGAACTGACCATGAGCCAGGGTTACCGGCGGTTCTTCAAGGTCGTGCCGGCGCTGACCGATGAGTTGCGGGCCGAGAACTACCGCATCCGGCACGAAGTGTACTGCCGCGAACTGGGCTACGAGCCACTGCGCCCCGAAGGCCTCGAGGCCGACGATTTTGACGAGCGCTCGGTGCACTGCCTGGTGCAGTCGGTTTCGACCGGGCAGTTCGTCGGCTGCGCCCGCCTCGTGCTGGTCGATCCGGAAACCCCCGCGCAGTCGTGCCTGCCTTTCGAGATCTCCTGCGCGGCGACACTTGACCGGTCGATCATCGATCCGATGGCCATCGACCGCAGCCAGATTGCCGAGATCTCGCGTCTGGCGGTGGTCGGCAGTTACCGCCGCCGGCAAGGCGAGCAAGGCCAGCCGATTTCGATTTCGGAGCAGGACTTCGGGACTGCCAGCAGGCCTCGTCAGCCGTACCTCGCCCTCGCCGTCTATCTTTGCCTGATCTCGCTGGCGCGCCACTACGGGGTCAGCACGCTTTTTGTCCTGACCGAGCCGCGACTGGCGGCCAACCTGTCGCGCCTGGGCGTTCGCGTCGAACGGATCGGCGGCGAAATAGAGCATCGGGGTACGCGGGTGCCGTCGATGCTGTCGGTGAATGAAATCATCGGCGGCATGAACTTCGTCGTCCGGGCCCTCTTCGAAGTCGTCTCACGAGAAGTCAGGGAAAGCCTCGAAACGGCCGGGCAGTGCGCTGTTCGCGCCAAACATCACCCTCTCTTGTAGCGGTGCACGCGGCCATGCACGCTCCTTTCGCTTCATTGACCGCTGCCAGAACGGCATTCAGCGCTTGTCGCGACCGCAATGTATAGCCTGCCGGAGCCGATCCGCCACGCCATCGAGTCCGGGCGCGCACCCTCGCCGCCACAGGTTCTGCTGCGACTGCTGCAACTGGTGGACGACGACTGTACGACGATGGCCAGGCTGGCCACGCTCGTCGAACAGGATCCAGGCTTGTGCACCCGGGTCCTGACCGCGGCAAACTCGCCCGCCATTCGACGTGGCAAGCAATTGCGCAGCATCGAAGGCTGCCTGATCGCGCTCGGCACGCGCCTGGTTCGCTCGATCGCGACCTGCCTGTCGGTCCAGAGCCTTTTTGACGAACGGACGGCCACCCGAGCGGTCGATCTGTCGGCGTTCTGGACGCATTCCCTGCTGGTCGCCGAGCTGTCCCGCAGCCTGGCCACGTCCAGCGGCTATCCGCGTCCCGACGAGGCCTACCTGGCCGGCCTGCTGCACGACGTGGGCGAGCTCATTCTGATCTCGGCACTTGGCGATCCATATCTGCAGCTGCTGGCCGGGAGCGCCAGCGAAGCCGAACTCGCCGATCGGGAAACCGAACAGCTCGGCGTGCACCATGGTCAGATCGGCACCTGGCTGGCCGACCAGTGGCAGCTCGATTCGCCGTTTGCCGACGGCATCCTGTTCCACCATCTGCCGGCCGAGCAGATCGTCACCGCGGCGCAGCTGCCGCAAGTAATCTGGCTGGCACACGCGGCAGCGTCTGGCGACGCGGTGCCAGACGACCTCGAACGACTCGCCGAGAAGCTGTTCGGCGACCGCAGCGGTAGTCCGCTGGCTGCCCTGCGCGACGCCGCCGAGCAACGCATGCGGGTCTTTGCCGACGCGATCGGCATCGCGCCGCTGGAATCGGCTCCCTCTGGCAGCCCGACGGGTCTGCCACGCGTTCTCGGCCTGCGTCGTGGCGCCGCCGAGACCGGCGCCGACGCCGCCGCCGGCCAGCTGGCCGCGATGATCGGCGACAAAGCCCTGCTGCAACCCTTGCAGGAAGATCTGTGCACACTCGAAAGCGATGCCGCGTTGCTGCTCTCGCTGCGAGAATCGGCGCGCATCCTGTTTGACCTGAACCATCTCGCCTTCCTGCTTGCTGATCCGCTCGACGGACGGCTGGCAGGCCAGGGGATTGCCGGGCAGGAACCGATTTTCGGGCAGGTCAGCCTCGTCCTCGAGGAGCAGCGCAGCCTCGCCGCGGCCGCCGTGCTCAGTGGCGCGATCCGCTCGTCGTATGACCAGGCGCCAGCGCCCGCGAAATCACTGATGGACATCCAGTTTGCCAGAGCCTTGTCGAGCAGCGGCCTGCTGTGCATTCCGATGCCTGGCCGAAACCGGACCGTCGGGGTCATCGTTGCTGGCCTGACCGCCGGCCAGCACAGCCGCCTGACCCACCGCCTGCCCGGCCTGGCCAACTTTGGCCGGATTGCCGGCGTCACCGTGGAAAACTGGCGCGAGGCACAGGACGCGCGCAAACAGACCGAAGACAACGCCGCGGCACACTTCGCTCGCCAGGCCAGACGAACCGTCCACGAGGCGGGGAACCCGCTGACGATCATCAAGGGCTACCTGAAGATCCTCGACTCGAAGCTGCCGCAGGGCGCTGGCGTGCACCACGAACTGAGCATCCTGACCGACGAAATCGAGCGTGTCGCGAGTATCGTGCGCCGGATGAGCGAAGTCCCGGCCGCCCGCGACAATGACCAGGCGGTCGATGTCTGCGATCTGGTTCGCGAACTGCTGCTGCTCTATCGCGAGGCGCTTTTTGATGCCAGAGGAATCGTCATCGAGACCGCCTTGCCGGCCAGGCCGATCCACGTCGCCTGTGATCGTGACAGCATCAAGCAGATCCTCCTCAATCTGTGGAAGAACGCCTCCGAAGCGCTCTCCCGAGGCGAACGCTTCCAGCTCTCACTGACCGACGACGTCCTGCATCAGGGGCGCCGCTTCGCCGAACTGAAAATCCGGGACAACGGCCCCGGCATGAGCGAAGAAGCGATGGGCGCGCTCCATCGCGCCGCCGATGGCCAGCTGGGCGCTGCGCGTGGCGGACGCGGCCTGGGCCTGTCGATCGTCGGCACCCTTGCGCACCGCCTGGAGATTGCCGTCACCTGCCGCAGCAAGCCAGGCTACGGGACAACGATCGCACTGCTCTTGCCAGCGCCGGACCGGACCGCGCGCCGGGGCGGCAGCGAAGCCAAACCAAACTGAAAGACGATCTCATCGCCGAACACGAGTCAGGAGTACCGATGAAGGCCATAGCGAACGTCGAGTTCTTGCCGCAGAGACTGGAGCCACCGGGCAGAGTCAGGATCCTGATCGTCGACGACGAGGAACGAATCAGGGCCGCCTACCGGCAGCTGCTCGCGGCCAAGGGGCGCTGCATCGAGGAGTGTGGTACCGGCATCGAAGCCCTCCGCCGGCTGGAGAGCCGCGATGTCGACATCGTGATCCTTGATCTCAATCTACCCGACATCGACGGGCTCGAAATCATGGAATGGATGGTGCACAAGCACGTCCCGACGGCCGTAATCGTCTTCAGTGGCGACGAATCGATCGACTCGGCGATCCGTGCCCTGCGTCACGGCGCGTTCGAGTTCATTCGCAAGAACGGCAATCCGCAGGAACTGATCGATACCGTCGACCGCGTCGAGCGCCGCCGCCGGATCGAACGTGAACACGCGCTGATGACCGTTCAGCTCGAGCACTCGGAACGCTTGCACCGCTTCCTGGTGGAGCAGTCGCCAGACATCATCTATACCCTCGACAGAAACGGCTGTTTCATTTTCGTCAACAGCCGGGTCGAAGCGCTGCTCGGATACCTGCCGGATGAACTGCTCGGCAAGCACTATTCGCTGATCGTTCATCCCGACGACCTGGAGCACGCGCGCTTCGCTTTCAATGAACGCCGGATCGGCGACCGGGCGAGCACCAACGTCGAAATCCGCCTGGAGACGAAGACTCAGGGGGTCCGGCATTTCGAGAACCGGACGATTGTCACCATCCTCAGCTCGCAAGGCCTTTACGCCGCCAATGAAGGGCCCGCGACGCAGCACTTCATTGGCACCTCGGGCGTCGCCCGCGACATCACCGACCGCAAGAAGGCCGAGGAGACCATCGCCTTCCAGGCTTTTCACGATCTCCTCACCGGGCTGCCCAACCGTATCCTGTTCAAGGATCGACTGGGGATTGCCCTGAGGCAGGCGAAAAGGAACGGCAAGCGGCTGGCCGTGATGTTCATCGACATCGATCGCTTCAAGTTGGTCAATGACACCTACGGTCATCACGAAGGTGACGAACTGCTCAAAGGCTTCGCCGAGCGGACCCGTGCCTGCCTGCGCTCCGGCGACACGCTGGCTCGCCAGGGTGGCGACGAGTTCACCGTCCTGCTCCCCGACCTGAGCAGCGGTGACGATGCGGCCACCATCGCCGCCAAGATGCTCGGCGAGCTCAAGCAGCCGTTCAGGATCGCCGGACTCGATTTCTATACTACCGCCAGTGTCGGCATTTCGCTCTTCCCGGACGATGGCGACAGCCCGGAAATTCTCCTGCGCAACGCGGATATTGCGATGTACCAGATCAAGGGACGCGGCAAGAACGGCTATCTCCAATTCCATCCGGAAATGAACAACGGCCACAGCATGCGCATCACGCTCGAGAGCGATCTGCGCCTGGCGCTGGAAAGCGGCGACCAGTTCGAGCTCTACTATCAGCCGCAGATCAACCATCGGCAGGGACTGACGGTCGGGATGGAAGCGCTGGTCCGCTGGCACCACCCCCGGCACGGGCTGCTGGCGCCGGACGCCTTCGTCCCGCTCGCCGAAGAAACCGGAATGATCGTCGACCTCGGCGACTGGGTACTGCAACGGGCCCTCAGCCAGCTGGCAGAATGGCGCAGCAAGGGCTTTACCGGCCTGCAACTGGCGATCAACCTCTCGCCAAAGGAGTTCGACCGCGCCGGACTGCCCGAACGACTGCTGCAGCTGATCGACTCGCATGCCCTCCCGGCCGATGCGATCGACATCGAGATTACCGAGAACCTGCTGATGAAAGATGCTGAAAAGAACATCGACATGGTCAGGCAACTGCGGAACGGCGGCCTGCGCGTGTCGATCGACGACTTTGGCACCCGCTACTCGTCGCTCAACTATCTGCGTCGTTTCCCGATCAACAGCATCAAGATCGACCAGTCATTCGTTCGCGACCTGAACCCGCACCATGACAGCTCGAACGCAATCATCCACGCCATTGCGTGCATCGCCCGCAGCTTCGGCCTGCGGGTTCTGGCCGAGGGCGTGGAGACCGAAGCGCAGCGGCAAATGCTCAGCGGCATGGCCTGTGACGACATGCAGGGCTTCCTGTTCAGCCGACCGCTGCCGGCCGCCGAATTCGAGGCTTTCCTGACCACCAGCGCCTTCCCCTGCCGCCCGCATTCGCCTGTCTGAGCGAACGCAGGATAGTCGCGCCGGGACTTTGCCGCGCACGGAAACAACTGGGCCACAGCTGGGAAACCGAAGGAGGCGCGCAACCGGCCGGGCTGGGCGGTGCCGTGGAAAGCAGCGAAATCACCACACCGGCACGCACCAGGCAAATGGCGACCCTGCCAGCAAGGGCTGATCGGAAAACGCTCCGCTCTGATCGCTGAACGTCCTACTGAACGAACCGGCGATTCTCTGTGACAACCCGATCGAGCACGGACTTGCTGGCGTCGACGACCTCCTGCCGCTCGTTCCTGGGCAGTCTCTTGTCCAGCGCATCGTAAACGTCGTACCGGAAGAACTCGCTGCCCGTGAAGGGGAAGACGAGCTTGCTGTCGCCGTTCTTGATTCCCAGATAGTTGTAGTTGCCAAGGACCAGGAAATCCTCGCTCTGGAAAAGATCCCCGGCCAGGGTATAGGCTTCCGCCGGAGTGGACGTGCCCAGATAGGTCATCAGCGTTTTCGGAATCTGCAGGTGCGAGGTCACGTGGTCGAAGGACTGCGCCCGGTAGCCGGGGATGCTCAGCACCAGCGGGACGCGAATCTGCTGTTCGGGGAAATAGTTGCCGTGTCCGTGCCCCCAATGACCGTTTTCCATGAACTCTTCGCCGTGGTCGCCGGTGAACAGGACGATGGTGCTGTCGAGCATGTGGTGCTCCTCGAGGTAGTCGAGGATCCGCCCGACCTGCCGGTCCACATGATGAGCGGCGTTGACGTAACGCCGGTGGATCGCGTCGGCGTCTTTCATCAGATCGAGTTTCGCGTAGTTCATCACCTGCTGATAGCCGGGCCGAATGACCGCCGACTCGGGAAAGGTGTACGGGGCGTGCGTCGACTCGAAGAACATGAACATGAATCGCGGCTTGCCGGCCTCGAAATGCGCCAGTTCGGCGAGCATGTGGTCGACGTTCTGCTGATCGCAGCGCCACGGCTCGCTCTCGTTCAGCGCCTGCATCAGGGTGCCTTCGGGCATGTCGGCAAATACGGTGTCGTTCAGTTCGGGATAGGTGAAGCTCTGGCTGGTGCGCAGCGAAAACTGGTAGCCCTTGTCGATCAGCAGGTCCATCAGCACCGGCCGCACGCGCTGCGTCTGAAACGCGTACCAATACGGCGCGTGCAGTCCGTAGAACATTGAGAACATCCCCATGCGCGTGCGGTTGCCGCCGCTATAGTGACGCTTGAAGCTCATCGCCTTGTTGGCGAAGGCCCACAGATTCGGCGTGACCTCGGCGTTGAACAGGTCCCAACGAAACGATTCAGCGGTCAGCCAGATAATGTTCGGGTACTTCTCCAGCGGCCTGGTGGTGATCGCCTGCAGCGGGTAGTTGACTTTTCCCTTGGCAAGGGAGAGGGAGTTGCTTTTTTCTGCCTGCACCACGCCCAGTCGGCGCAGCAGGCCTGTGGCGCTGGTATTCACATGAAAGGGCAGCACCGATGCTGCCTGCAGGTATTCCTCCTGGCCGGTGTAGGAGCTGAAGGCATAGACACCCTGGACCACGCCCAGAGACGTCAGCAGCAGGCCGACTACCGCCAGCCCCCTTCGCCGGGACACATGCCCCTGCCGCGATCGGGCCGCGAACCGGTGGATAACCCTCAGCATGGCCGCCAGCAGGATTGCCGCCAGCACGACCACGCCGGCGACGGTGTACGTCGTCTCCTCGGTTGCACCGAGCGCCGCCAGGCCACCCGGCGTGGTCAGCAGGTTCCAGACGAAGGCGTTGAAGTGGTATTCGTACAGCTTGAACAACTGCAAGTCGGTGTACCCCACCAGCACGACGATCAGGCTGACCAGCCAGACGCCCCCGTAGACCAGCGCCAGCTTCCATCTGGGCACCTCGTCGCCGCGGGGACGAACGAAGAGTTCCAGCAATTCGCCGATCACGATCACCGGCGACACGAACATCGTCGCATAGCCCAGCACGGAGAGCGTCGCGAACAGGTAGACGCTCGCCTGAGACGCCTCGATGTATGGCCAGAACTGCACCAGGAGCAGGCACAGCAGGCTGAACAGCACCACGTAGTAGTACCGCAGAGCGCGTTGAATGGGTGTTGTCACCAGCTTACCTCTGCCGAATGCGAAATTCTCAAGTATAGGGGAGGAACCTTAAGTGGTAATCAAGTCCGGCGCACAACGCGAGGCGCCTGGTCGGCGTCGCTCTCGGGGGGAGGGACGCACGGTGATCTGCCGTGGCGAGGACTGCCGGCGCCGTCCACACGGCCCGATGCGGCCTTGCCCTGGCCTTCGCCTAGTGGTTATCATGGACTGACGCTGAATCCCTGTCGGCGCGGCGGCAGACCCTCGACCCCCTGACGCCAGGCCAATTCCGGACCGGCATCCGTCGTCGGTCAACAAGGCTGACAACCGTTGGCCGCCGCCCTGCCACCCCGTTCCTCCCAAGGAGTGACCCATGAAACGTTCGATCACCGCTGTAGTCTGCATCGTGTTCCCTGCTCTGGCGTGCGCCGCAGAGACGACCGTCACCTTGAACCTGGCTGACGCCAAGGGCGTTGGCGCGGCCGTGGGAACGGTGCGGATCCTTGAAACGCCGTATGGCCTCGCTTTCTATCCGAATCTCAAGGCCCTGGCGCCTGGCCTGCACGGCTTTCATGTGCACCAGAATCCGTCGTGTGCCCCGGCTGAAAAAGACGGGGCGTCGGTCGCGGCGCTGGCGGCCGGTGGCCATCTGGATCCGCAGGGGACCAAGCGGCACGGTGAACCGTGGGGGGACGGGCATCTCGGCGACCTGCCAGCGCTCTACGTTGCCGCCGACGGCAGCGCCACCAGCCCGGTACTGGCGCCACGGTTGAAGCTTTCAGACGTGGCCAACCGTTCGCTGATGGTACACGCCGGCGGCGACAATCACTCGGACCACCCGGCTGCGCTCGGCGGCGGCGGTGCCCGGGTGGCGTGCGGGGTAATCGGCGGCTAGCAGCCTGCGGGACTTCCCCTGCGCCTTGAGCCGTATATGATAAGTCATGACTCGTCGAGCAGCCGGGTCATGGCATGTCCAGCCTCATCGTCGCAGACCGCAAGACCGACTATCTGCCGCCGTCGGTGGACAAGTGGCTGAACGACGACCATCTGGCCCGATTCATGCCGGTGGCGGCTTTCAACAAGCGTGCAACGTCCGGGCGGGAGTGCTCGGCGCCGTGGAATGTGCGATCTCCGTCGCTCGCGACCAGCGCCATCCGGCCTGGCGTGACCGCCACCGCCAGCCGGCGCCATGGCCCGACGGTGCCACTCCAGTGCCGACCATGGCTCATCGCCTGAACACCCAGGAAGGACGAGGGCCCTACACCCCGCTGTACGCGGCGTAGGCCTGCCACGCGGCGACCAGCGCCAGGAGCAGGAAGAAGGCGCCACTGAGCCGATGCAGCAGCACCAGCGGGATCCGCTGCAGGATGGTGCGACCAGCCAGAATCCCCAGCGCGGAGGTGGCCGCCAGCGCTACCGTCGCCCCGAGCCAGACCGCCGCTGGCGCGTGCGTGCTGCTCAAGGCTACGACCGCGAGCTGCGTCTTGTCGCCGAATTCGGCGACAGTCAACAAGGCGAAGGTGGTGAAAAAGATGCCGTGCCCACTTTTCTCGACAAGCTCTTCATCGTCGCCGTCATCGGTGGTACGCAAGGCATGGACGCCAAATGTCGCAAACAGGATGGCGACGATCGTGCCGACCACGTAGGCCGGCAACCAACTGGCGATCGCCACGCCGAAGACCACGGCCAGGGTGTTGAGCACGGCAAAGGCGGCCAGCGCGCCAAGCATCACCGGCATCGGCCGATGCCGGGACGCCAGCGTCATGCACACCAACTGGCTCTTGTCGCCGATTTCGGCGGCAGCGATCAAGGCAAAGCTGGTCGCGGCCGTCGCCGACCATTCAAACAC
>DPSD01000365.1:4456-5298 GCA_003538495.1 Accumulibacter sp. | reverse complement strand
CAGTTGGTTTTCCGTTGCGTCACCCGCCAATTCCTTGAGTTTCTTGCCCATTTCCATCTCCTTCCACGTAGTAATCAAAAAGGTCAACAAGTTTTCTGCTTGCCCTGGAAAGCCAGTCTAGTGACAATATCTAGAGGACGCACACTAAAGGGCCCGAGTGGGGCGTCTAGAGGCCGCTAGTCTAAAATACCAATGACCCAGCACGTTCATGCCTATCAGGAGACAGCAATGAATTACTTCGTTACCGGCGCCACGGGCTTCATCGGCAAGCGACTGGTCGAAAGACTGTTGATCCGCCCGGACAGCACCGTCTATTTCCTGACCCGCTCGCTCGAACTTCCCAGACTCCAGGAGTTGTACGACTACTGGGGCTGCGACGACAAGCGCGTCGTCGCCATCGTCGGCGACCTGACACAGGACGATCTGGGCGTCTCCAAGACCGATATTCGCAAGCTTAAAGGCAAGATCGAGCACTTCTTTCACCTGGCGGCCGTCTATGACCTCAAGGCCAGCGCCGAGGACCAGCAGCTCGCCAACGTGGACGGTACGCGCAACACCGTGCGACTGGCCGAGGCAATCGGCGCCCGGCACTTCCACCTGGTCAGTTCGATTGCCGCCGCCGGACTCTACGAAGGACTGTTTCGCGAGGACATGTTCGACGAGGCAGAAAACCTCGAAAACCCCTATTTTCGCACCAAGCACGACTCCGAAGCGATCGTGCGCAAAGAGTGCGTCATACCGTGGCGTGTCTTCCGCCCGGCGATCGTCGTCGGCGACTCGCGCACCGGCGAAATGGACAAGATCGATGGCCCCTACTACTTCTTCAAGCTGATCCAGAAGAT
>DPSD01000365.1:473-4182 GCA_003538495.1 Accumulibacter sp. | reverse complement strand
TCTTCAAGCTGATCCAGAAGATTCGCAAGGCTTTCCCGTCATGGATGCCGACCGTCGGCATCGAAGGCGGGCGCATCAACGTCGTACCGGTCGACTTCGTGGTCGCCGCCATGGACCATATCGCACACCTCAAGAACGAGGACGGTCGCTGCTTCCACCTGACCGATCCGACACCGATGCGCGTTGGCGATCTGCTCAACACCTTCGCCCGCGCGGCGCACGCGCCGGAAATGGTGATGCGCATCAACGCCGCGCTACTCGGTTTCATCCCGCGCTCGGTGCGCAAGGCGATGTTCGCCCTGACGCCGGTTCGCAGGATCCGCAACGCGGTGATGAAGGACCTGGGGCTGCCCGACGACATCCTCGACTTCATCAACTACCCGACCCGCTTCGATTGCCGTGAAACCCAACGCGCCCTCAAGGGTACCGGCATCGCCGTGCCACCGCTCGACAGCTACGCCTGGCGCCTGTGGGACTACTGGGAACGTCATCTCGATCCTGATCTGTTCATCGATCGCACGCTGCGCGGCAAGGTCGAAGGCAAGGTGGTCCTGGTTACCGGCGGATCGTCCGGAATCGGCAGAGCCACCATTCGCAAGCTGGCCGAGGCGGGCGCGATCGCGATCACCATCGCCCGCGATCCGAAGACTCTTGACGAGACGCGCACCGAGTTCGAGGCTGCCGGCCTGAGGCTGATCACGCACGCGGTGGACATTGCCGATCCACAGCAATGCGAGGATCTGGTGAAACAGCTCAACGAGGCACATGGCGGCGTCGACATCCTGGTCAACAACGCCGGTCGCTCGATTCGCCGCGGTATCGAGAACTCCTTCGATCGTTTCCACGATTTCGAACGTACGATGGAGGTCAACTATTTCGGCGCCCTGCGCCTGACCATGGGCCTGTTGCCGGGGATGATCGCCAAGCGCAAGGGACAGGTGATCAACATCTCGTCGATCGGGGTGCTGACCAACGCCCCGCGTTTCTCGGCCTACGTGGCGTCGAAGGCGGCGATGGACGCCTGGGCACGTTGTGCCGCATCCGAGTTTGCCGATCGTGGCATCGAGTTTACGACCATCAACATGCCGCTGGTCCGGACGCCGATGATTGCACCGACCAAGATCTACGAACAGGTGCCGACGCTGTCTCCGGAAGACGCCGCCGATCTGGTCGTCGAGGCCATCATCCACAAACCGGTGCGCATCGCCACCCGACTGGGCATCTTCGGCGCCCTGCTCCATTCGCTGACCCCGAAAGTGGCCCAGATCGTGATGAACACCAGCTTCCGCATGTTCGCTGATTCAAGCGCTGCGTCGCACCAGCTGGAGAAGGCTGCACCGCAGACTGCCGACCAGATCGCCTTCTCGCAGATGATGCGCGGGATTCACTTCTGAACGCGCTACGGCAACCGCCGGACGCGCGTGCCGTCGCCGCAAAAGACGCCAGACCGCTTGCTCGACTCTGGCCCTCCCGCCTACCCCTTACTGCAGCACAGTAGCCATGACAACACCCACCTCAAGCCCGGAACCCGGCCCAGCCAAGAACCCTCGCCAGCTGCTGAAGGATTTGCAGGAGACGTTTCCCGTCTTCCGTGACTGCCTGCCTTTGGCTATCGGCATCGACAAGGAACTCCTGTTGCGACAGCCTGGCCTCGATCGCAAGCCTTTGCGTATCGCATTGGGGATCCATACGCACTCGCTGCGCTACCTGAAAACGGTCGAAAGATCTGCCGAACGAGTGGACCTTGATGGCAATCCAGCCGGCGAGATCACCCCTGCACATCGCTCGCACGCGTCGGAAGTGCTCAAGGAACGGCTGCAAAAACAGGCGGAGCAACGCCGGGCGCAGCGCGAAGCTGAAGCACTGGCGCGCCAGCATGCGGAGAAGCTGGGGCAGCTGATCGAGAAGTTCGGTCGCAACAAATGAGTCACCGACACGGCTCGACTCCGCGCCAGCAAGCGCACCGTGCGGCCTAGCCGCCAGCCAGAGATCATGGATCACCTGCTGAAGGACAGCAGCACGCTCGAGCTATACGCGTGGCTGGACGACGACGCCTTGTCGCCGGGCTGGGACATTCTGGTCGGCAATCCCTTTGGCGGGTCGCCTCCGGACGACCGGATCATGACCGTCCGGAACTACTTTGCCGAGTATCACCTCGAGTATTTCCGCCAGCGGCTGTACCAGCACTTCCCCAGCCGGCTGCACGCGGTCCTGCTCTTTGCCACCCGCGTCGATGCCGAAACCTTCCGCGCCAAGCATCCAGCCCAGGTTTTTGGCAAGGCGCTCACCCGGGCACGAAGCAAGGGGACTTACATCTGTTCGTTCCACGATTGCAGCTGGCTGGATTACCTTCGCCTGCCGCATAGCCTTAGTCTGTCGACCCTCGATGAAATCGCCAACCACTACTGGCGCGGCGCGCTGGTCGAGGAAGTCGGGCTAACCTTCATGAACGAACGCTGGCGAGAGCCGCCGGTGATCGAAGCCCTATTTCAAGGCACGCTTGAGACCGTCAACACGTCACAGCAAAGTGGCTGGCTCCCCGGATTCGGGTGACGCAGCAGTTCGGCCGGTTCGCCCGGCGAACGCACGGCAGCGCCGTGCTTGGCACGTCGACTGATGCGAGGCAGACGTCCCGATGACTGGCGAAACACGACTGACCGGGGTAATTCTGGCTGGCGGCCTGGGCCGCCGGATGGGCGGCGCCGACAAGGGATTGCAACTGCTCGACGGCCAAGCGCTGGTGCAGCGCGTACTCGAACGCTTTGCGCCGCAGGTCGATGAATTGCTGCTCAACGCCAACCAGAACCTAGCCCGCTACCAGGCCTTCGGCTACCCGGTGGTCGCCGATCAGCTCCCCGGTTTTGCCGGCCCACTGGCGGGTCTGCAGGTCGCTATGGCGGCAGCCAGCCACCCGTTGGTGGCCACCGTACCGTGCGACTCGCCGTTCCTGCCGGTCGACCTGGTGACCCGCCTGCGTGCGGCCCTGCTGCTCCACGGCGCCGACGTCGCCACTGCCCGGACTTCGGATCAGCGACAACCGGCGTTCTGCGTCTGCCGACGTGCGCTGCTGCCGCAACTGAGCAGCTTCCTGGCCAACGGCGGGCGCAAGCTCGACTGGTGGCAGCGAACACTCAAGGCAGTCGAGGTGAGCTTCGACGACCAGCCGGAGGCTTTCAGAAACATCAACACCGCCGAAGAACTCGCCAACTCCGGCAGCCGCGCGCGTTGAGCACCGCAGCGCCGGTCGGACACGTCGGACGGCAGCGAACAGCATGCCCCGGCCACTTTTGGCCTCCCGTCGAGGTCCGCCGATGGCAGTGAGCGAGGCTTTTTCGGCGATGACCAAAGCCTTGCCCCCGCCAAAATCTCGGTAACTGCTTGCCGCCGGGCCGGTCAGCCGCTAGAATTCCCGGTTCGCTTCGCCAAGCGATTTACTATTTGTCCATCTGGCGTTGGCTCTATCAAACCGGGGCTGCGCCGTTTTTCATGAAAGAGAGTTTGACATGGCGATCACCGTTGCGCAAAAAGCGCAAATCATGACCGACTACCAGCGCGCCGCCGGCGACTCGGGTTCTTCCGAAGTCCAGGTGGCGCTATTGACCGCACGCATCAACGACCTTACCGGTCACTTCAGAGAGCACAAGAAGGACAACCACTCGCGTCGCGGTCTGTTGCGGATGGTCAGCCGGCGCCGCAAGTTGCTGGACTA
>DPSD01000365.1:0-162 GCA_003538495.1 Accumulibacter sp. | reverse complement strand
GGCGCCGCAAGTTGCTGGACTACCTGAAGCGAACCAACGTCGACTCGTACCGTTCGCTGCTGCAGCGACTCGGCCTGCGCAAATAAGTCCGGCCGCCGATCCGCAGCGCGGTCGGAGATGCGGACAATCCCGAAAGCCGTCAGCGGCCAGCCCCTCGTGGGC
>DPSD01000585.1:1734-14099 GCA_003538495.1 Accumulibacter sp. | reverse complement strand
GTATCCAGGCGTTCCGTAATCGCTAAGATTGCGAAAGACATGGACATCCTTACCGTAGGGATTGTAACCGCACCTTTTTCTTTTGAGGGTAAAAAGAAAATGAACCAGGCAGATTTGGGTATTGAAGCATTTCGTTCAAGCTGCGATACAGTGCTGGTTATACTCAATGATAAACTGCGCGAGATTTATGGAAACCTCTCTATTGGTCAGGCGTTTGCCGAAGCGGATACTGTGTTAACCACGGCCGCAAAGGGGATTGCCGAAATTATTACGCTGGCTGGTTATGTAAACGTTGATTTTCAGGATGTGCGCACTGTAATGTGGAATGCCGGTGCAGCCGTAATGGGTTCGGCCGAAACCCGTGGCGATAACCGCCAAGCCTTTCGTCATTCTGGTGGCGGGCGTCAACGGCGCCGGAAAAACCACGACTACGGCCAAGCTGGCGCATGATTTCACCCAAGATGGCAAAAAGGTGATGTTGGCCGCCGGCGACACCTTCCGCGCGGCGGCACGCGAACAGTTGCAGGTCTGGGGGGAGCGCAACAATGTGACCGTGGTAAGCCAGGAAAAAGGCGATTCCGCCGCAGTGATCTTCGACGCCATCCAGGCTGCCCGCGCGCGCAACATCGATGTCGTGCTGGCCGACACCGCCGGCCGCCTGCCGACGCAGCTCCATCTGATGGAAGAGATCCGGAAGGTCAAGCGCGTGATCGAGAAGGCCATCCCCGGTGCGCCGCACGAAGTGCTGCTGGTGCTCGATGCCAATACCGGCCAGAACGCCGTCACCCAGGTCAAGGCCTTCGACGATGCACTCGGCGTGACGGGCCTGGCGCTGACCAAGCTCGACGGTACCGCCAAGGGCGGCGCCATCGCCGCCATCGCCCAGGCCAGACCGATTCCGGTACGTTACATCGGGGTCGGTGAGACCGTGGACGACCTGCGACCCTTCGATGCACGCGAATTCGTCGAGGCCATATTTCCTGTTTAGGACCGCCACCGAATGATCAGCTTCAACCAGGTCACCAAGCGCTATCCCGGCGGGCACGAAGCCCTCTCCGGCGTCAGCCTCGCCATCGAGCAGGGCGAACTGGTCTTCCTGACCGGCCATTCCGGCGCCGGCAAGAGCACCTTGCTGAAAGCCTTGTGCCGGGTTTATGAGTCGTCGGACGGGAAGATTTCGGTTGCTGGGCGAATCGCTCCGCTGCTCGAAATTGGCGCCGGTTTTCATCCCGAGTTCACCGGCCGGGAAAACATCTACCTCAACGGTGCGATTCTTGGCTACAGCAAGCAGCAGCTGAATGCCATCGAACAGGAAGTAATAACCTTTGCCGGCCTGGAAGAGTTCATCGATACCCCGGTCAAGTACTACTCGACCGGGATGTATACCCGCCTGGCCTTCTCTCTGGCGACGGCGATGCACCCGGACATCCTGGTGCTGGACGAGATCTTTGCTGGCGGAGACGCCGCGTTCATGGCCAAGGCAAAGGCCAGAATGCACGACCTGATCGACAAGGCGAACATCATGATCATGGTGTCACACGACCATCTGCTGGTGAAATCACTCTGCAACCGGGTCCTGTGGATGGATCACGGCAAGCTGGTGGCCGATGGCCCGCCGGAAGAGATCGTCGAACGTTACCTGGCCGGCAAGCTCGATGGATAGGTGCCGACGAACCCGGACTGCTGCTGGTCGCCGTAGACGCGCTGCTGCGCCCGCGACGCACCAGCGCGGCGTTTTGACCCGCAGCGCTGGAATGAACCATGGCATTACTCCCGTCGCAAGCTGATTCAGGTGATGGCGAGGCTGCAGCACTCGCGCCCGCATGGATTCCCGCACCTGCCGAGGACGAAGTGGCGTCGCCCGGTGCCTCGTCCGGCCGGATCAGGAATGTCGAAGCGGTCCCCGGCAAGCGCCCCGACAACTTCGCCCGGTTGCGGGAGTCATGGCTCGGACGGCTCTACATCGGACATCTGAAGCCTTACGCCGCCGTTCGCTGGGCTGTTCAATGGCTGTGGCGTAACGGCTATCCGATCTATGTCAACCAGCTTGCCACCCGCGGGAAGCGGGGGCAAGCAAGACGTTGGCGGCGGCTCACGCCGCTGCGCGCGTTCGCGACGAAAATGGCGATTCGTACCGACCAACTGGTCCCCGCAAGCCGCGTTGAAACACCCGAGCCGAGCGTCTTTCCGGCTGACGATCGCGCGTTCCTGGCTTCGCCGCATGCGCAGTACGAGTTCCCCGAGATCATCGTCGCGACGCTCGACGACGCCACCACCTACGGAGGCACCAATCTCGTCCTGGTCGGTCGCGACGACGTTGTCTGCCATGACTTGTACGATTTCGCTCGCGATTACACCAGCGAAGAACTGCACGGTCGCACCCTGATTTCTCCGCGGCGTCGGCGCATCCGATGGCTGTTGAATGATGAGGAACCGGAAGTCGTTCCGCTGGCCGCCACCTTTGTCGACGCCTGCGCCGGCAATTATGCTCATTGGCTGACCGAGGTCTTGCCGCGGATTGCTCTGTTCTGCACCGACGAGCGCTTCAAGGATGTGCCCCTGGTGGTCAATAGCGGGCTGCACGCCAATATCATGGAGTCCTTGCTGCTGGTGGCCGGAACTGACCGTGAAATCATCACCCTGGGCGTTGGCCGGGCGCTGACCGTCAAGCAACTCCATGTCACCGCGGCGGCCGGCTATGTGCCGTTCGGACGGCGCAGCAACCGGCTTTCCGGACATTCGCATGGCGTCTTCAGTCCGCCGGCTTTCGAGAGACTCCGACACTGCCTGACCACGCACCTGGGAAAAGCAGCAGGCGGAGCGTGGCCGGAAAAAATATTCATTCGGCGCGCTTCGGGTCCGAGAATGCTCGCCAACAGCGCCGAGATCGAAAGGCTGATGGTCGCCAGCGGCTACGCGATCATCCAGCCCGAGACCTTGTCGTTCATGCAGCAGGTGCGCTTGTTCGCCAACGCCAGGATAGTCGTTTCGCCTACCGGAGCCGCGTTGGCCAATGCCATTTTCTGCCAACCCGGAACGCAGGTCGGGGTATTCATGGCCAAGCACGAAGAAATGATCTATCGCTACTGGTGCGACATGCTGACGCCCCTCCAGATCGGCGTCAGCTACGTCCTCGGCAATCTCGTCGAAGTCAGCAAGCTTGGCATACACGGCAATTTCACGGCCGCCCGAGCGGACGTTGCCGATTTATTGGAGGCCCTGGAACAAAGATGACCGGCGTGCACCCATCTGCCCATATTTCGCCAAGAGCGAGGCTTGGCGACGACGTCGAGATCGGCCCGTTCTCGATCATTCACGACAATGTGGTGATCGGCAACCGGGTCAGGATCGGCGCCTACTGTGAACTGGGAATCGCGACAGCGCTAGGCGATGGCAGCCCGCTGATGATCGCCGATGACTCGCTGGTTCGATCGCACTCGGTGTTCTACGAGTCGTCGTCATTCGGCCCCGGTCTGACTACCGGTCATCACGTCACCGTGCGCGAAAAAACGATCGCTGGTCCCGGGTTTCAGATCGGAACCCTGAGCGAGATCCAGGGTGATTGCCTGATTGGCGATTACGTTCGCTTTCAGTCCAATGTCTTTGTCGGGAAAAAGACCACGATTGGCAATTTCGTCTGGATCCTGCCCTACGTGGTACTCACCAACGACCCGACTCCACCGAGCAATGTCCTGATCGGCTGTACTGTCGAGGACTATGCGAGCATTTCGGCGGCGTCGGTGGTGCTGCCGGGGGTCACCGTCGGCCATCACTCGCTGGTTGCCGCACAGGCATGCGTCAGCCGCGACGTTCCGCCGAGCATGATCGTTGCCGGAGTGCCAGCGCGGGTGATCGGCAGTACCCATGGCATCAAGTTGCGGGATGACTCCGGGCGCGCGGCGTACCCCTGGACGCGCCACTTCACGCGCGGTTATCCGGCGACTGTCGCCGCCGGCTGGTCAGCGGACAATGGAGAACAACCGTGATCGAGAGTTGCAAGACGATTGACCTGCCGCGGATCAACGATCCGCGCGGCAACCTGACCTTCGTAGAGGCCGGGCGCCACATCCCTTTTGACATTCGCCGGGTTTACTATCTGTACGACGTTCCGGGTGGTGCCGAGCGTGGCGGACACGCGCACAAGGCTCTTCACCAGCTGATCATCGCCATGTCCGGATCATTTGACATTCATCTTGACGATGGCCGCGCGAAAAAGACCGTACACATGAATCGCAGCTATTACGGTCTCTATATCTGCCCGATGATCTGGCGCGAACTCGATAATTTTTCATCGGGTGCGGTGTGCATGGTTCTGGCCTCGAACTATTACGACGAGTTCGATTACTACCGCGACTACGGCGAATTCGTCGCCGACGCGCAGAGGATAGGCAAATGAGATTGCTTCCGTTTCTGGACCTGGGGCGCCTGCATCGGTCGATTCGTGACCCTCTCGACGAGGCTTATCGACGGGTCGTCGACTCGGGCTGGTTCATCATGGGCCCGGAACTCGAAGCCTTCGAGGCCGAGTTCGCGCGGTACTGCGAGGTACGGCACTGCATCGGCGTCGGCAACGGGCTCGAAGCGCTCCATCTCTTGCTGCGGGCATACGGCATCGGGCCCGGTGACGAAGTCATCGTTCCCTCCAACACCTTCATCGCCACCTGGCTGGCAGTGACCGAGTGCGGCGCGACGCCGGTGCCGGTCGAGCCGAACATCGAAACGCACAACATCGACCCCGGGCTGATTGCCGCAGCGCTCAGCAAGCGCACTCGGGCGATCATTCCGGTCCACCTGTACGGGCAGCCGGCGAATATGGATCCAATCAACGAACTGGCCGCCAGACACGGCCTGATCGTGATCGAGGATGCCGCGCAGGCGCAAGGTGCCCGCTACAAGGGGCGCCGCGCCGGCTCGCTTGGCGCTGCGGCGGCGACCAGCTTCTATCCCGGCAAGAACCTGGGCGCGCTCGGTGACGGTGGCGCCGTGCTGACCGACGACGACGCAATAGCCGAACAGGTCAGGCAGTTGCGCAACTACGGCTCGAAAGTGAAGTACCAGCATGATCTCGCCGGCTACAACAGTCGCCTGGACGAACTGCAGGCCGCGTTTCTGCGGGCGAAACTGGCTGTTCTCGATGGCTGGAACACCCGTCGCGGCGAGATCGCAGGCCGCTATTCGCAGCTTCTGGCGAACACCGCGATCTCCTTGCCCGCCGTACCCGACGATGCCGACCCCGTCTGGCACCTCTATGTCATCCGCAGCAAGAATCGGGACGCCCTGAAAGCGAACCTGGAGCAGCAAGGGATAGCGACGGTGATCCACTATCCGGTTCCTCCACATCGGCAAGGGTGCTATCCGGAATTCGCCGGACGGCAATTGCCGGTCAGCGAGACGCTGGCCGATGAAGTCCTCAGCCTGCCAATGGATCCCCTGATGACCTTCGCCGACGTTGAGCGCGTGGCCGACGCGATACGCAAGTTCGCGTCTGTCGACGGGGAAATGCTTGGCCAGTGATTCCTGCAAGTCGCTGCACTCCCTGACCGAGCGGCTGGCGATCGCCGTCGGTCAGGGTGAACTGGATCACGCACTGCGTGCCATCCACGACTTTGTCGAGCGGATCATTACCGAGCCGCTGTGCACTTCCCAGGTCTATGGGTCGAGGAAGCTCGACGAGCTCTGCCAGAAAATCGGAAGAGCCAACCTGGAGGCGATCGGCGCGCCTCCGGGCGACGCCGCTGATCCCCCGCCCGAGTCGCGGCTGGTCGTGTACATCGTCACCAGGTTGCAGAAGTCGGGTGGTCACTCCCGCGTCATCGAGGACTTCATCGCCGCGCAACCCGAAGCGCGACATCTGATCCTGGCCACCGATCTTGGCGGGAAGTCGGATATCGACTATCTGCTGAACGGTGTCGGCAAGCACTCCAAAGTGCTTCTTGAAGGCGCCGGCGCGGGCAATTTCCAGCAGCGCCTGACCTGGTTGCAAAGCCGCCTGCTGAAGACCAGACCGCACAAGGTCTACCTGTTCAACCACCATCAGGACAGCGTTGCGGTCGCCGCGGTGCAGCCGGCGATGAAGATTGACGGAAGCTTTTATCATCACGGCGACCATCAATTGTGCCTGGGCGTCCACTTGTCGCACCTGCAGCACATCGACCTGCACCCGATGGGTTATCACACCTGCCGCGAGGTGCTGGGCATCGACAACACCTACATCCCGCTGACCGCCGACGACAAGGGAGATCGCCCGAGCGACTGGCCGTTCATGCCCGCTGGCCGGCTCACCACCTGCACGGCGGCCCGCTCGAACAAGGTTGAAGTGCCGTATTTCGTGAGTTATCTCGAACTCGTTCCCGAGCTTCTGAAAGCGACCGGCGGCAAACATATCCATATCGGTCGCCTGACCCCCTGGGCGCTGTTCAGGATCCGGCGTGGCTTGAAGCGCCAGGGAATTCCGGCTGAACGCTTCATCTACACGCCCTGGGTTCCCAGCGTCTGGAAAGCGCTGCACGAATTTCGCGTTGATCTCTACGTAGCGTCGTTTCCCTACGGCGGCGGCTTGACGCTGATCGAAGTGATGGGCGCAGGGATTCCCCTGGCCCTGCATCGGCACATCTTTTCAAAGGTTGTGAGCGGGATCGGGCTGGCCTATCGTGGGGCTTTCAGCTGGCGCTTCCCCGAGGACTTGCTCGCTTACTGCGGTTCCGTAACGGTCAGCGACCTGGTGCAGGCCGGCCGGGCTGGCCGCCGGCAGTACGAAACCTTCCATCGTCCCGAACGGCTGCAGGCGATCCTGAACGGAACGGCCGGCGAGCAAGCGGTGCCTGACGATGCATCGGACGATTTCGTCGTCGAGGCGGACGAATTCGCATCATGGATGGAACGTCAGCTGAGCCTGGGGCGGGTGCTTGCACGGGCGGCTTATCGGGGATTCAGGCGCTTGAGATCCTGGTGGTAAAGCGCATCGATCCGTGCTGGTAACGGCCGCTGAGTTGATCAATGCGCCAGAGGGCAAGCAAGCGATGTTTACGGGGCAAGGCACGGCGCCCTACAATGGGCGGCGGCATCCGGTGCTACCGGGGAGCGCCCGCACCGCGTGAACAAGGCCCACCAGCCAGCGCACCTGGCGGACCGTGCAGTTCATGTAGCACCTAGATAGCAATGCTTGATCCGACGCATCATAGGCCGAAGCCTGTTCAGAGGTTCTCCAAATTCCCGCAGGTCATTCCAACGTGAGTTCTCCAGGACGAGCCGCCGCTGTCGACGTGATTGTTGTCAATTACAACGCTGGCGGCCTGCTGGTCGACTGCGTTCGCTCGCTGCTGATAGATGAGGTTCACCAGATTATCGTGGTCGATAATCGCTCGTCCGATGACAGCGTCGCGCGTCTGGAAGGCCTGTCCGTCGCGGCCGGCACGCTGAAGATCATTCGTAACGACCGCAATCTCGGTTTTTCGGCGGCGTGCAACATCGGCGCTCTGGCGTCCACGGCGGACTACCTGCTGTTCTTCAACCCGGACGCGACACTCGATTCACAGGCCTTGTCGCGGATGCTCGCGGTCTTTGACGACGACGAGCGGGTCGGCATGGTCGGCGGCATGCTCTGCAATCCCGATGGCTCGGAGCAACCGGGCGGCCGGCGGACGTTCCCGACGCCCGGACGCGCCTTCTTTCGCGCCTTTGGCTTGTCCTGGCTGCAACGGGTCTCGCCGCGCCTGTTTCCCGACTTCCTCCTGCACCAATCGCCACTCCCTGCGAAAGCGGTTGCGGTCGAAGCGATCTCCGGTGCCTGCATGCTGGTCAAGCGCGCAGCCATCGACGACGTCGGGCTGTGGGACGAGGCCTATTTCCTCCACTGCGAGGATCTCGACTGGTGCATGCGATTCTCGCAGAAGGGCTGGCGGGTGATGTTCGTTCCCGGTGCGCGCGTGCTGCACGTGTGGGGTGGCTGCAGTCGCAGCCGACCGATCTTCGTCGAGTGGCACAAGCACCACGGCATGCTGCGCTTCTATCGCAAGTTCTACCGTCAGCGCTACCCCGGCCTGCTGTGGTGGCTGGTGGTGGCGGGGGTGTGGCTGCGATTCGCCATGCTTGCCGGTTACTACAGCGTTCGCCACGGCTGCCGGAAGCTGGGGATGGCCCGTGCCGGCTGAACCGCCCGTCGGCGTCCTCGGCGCGACCAGCCCGGTTGGCGAATGCCTGTTGGCGCAACTGGCACAAGCGGGTCGGCAGGCGCAGGCGTACTCGCGGAGCCCGCGCGTCGATCCACCGGGCGGAGCTGTCGAATGGCGCCAATTGCCGGACCCGCGCTCCCGCTCATCGCACGCCTCGAACCCGGAGGACGGCGGCAGCCCGCGCTGCTGGATCTGTGCCGCGCCAGTCTGGGTGCTGCCAGAGCATTTCGCGCTCCTGGAAACGCATCAGGCACGGCGCGTGCTGGCGCTGTCTTCGACCAGTCGCTTCACCAAGCAGGACTCGGCCGACCCGCACGAGAACGCCGTGGCGCGTCGCCTGGCTGACGCGGAAAGCCGCTTTCAGACCTGGGCGGAGAGTCGAGGAGTGGAGTGGGTGATCCTGCGCCCGACGCTGATCCATGGCCTCGGTCGCGACAAGAACCTCTGCGAAATCGCCCGCATCATACGCCGCTTCGGTTTCTTTCCGCTGCTCGGCAGCGCACACGGTCTGCGCCAGCCGATTCACGCGCAGGACGTCGCCACCGCCTGCCTGGCGGCCTTGCGCGCGCCGGCGACCGCGAATCGCGCGTACAACATTTCCGGTGGCAGTACCGTCGCCTACCGGCAGATGGTCGAGCAGGTCTTTGCCGCGCTCGGCCGCCAGCCGCACCTGCTGCGGGTACCTTTATGGGCTTTCGGCGGTGCCGTTGCCCTGATACGCTGCCTGCCGCGCTACCGGCACTGGTCGACGGCAATGGCCGAGCGCATGAACAGCGACCTGGTGTTCGATCACAGCGACGCGGTTCGCGATTTCGGGTTTTCGCCGAGGGTGTTCGCTCCGACCAGCGAGGACCTGGCGAGATGACCCGCTGGCGCCTTCCCGCGGGCATCTCCAGTTACCTGGTGCTGATGACCCGTCCGACCAAGCAGGGCCTGATGCTGCTGGCGGATGCGCTGGTTCTGGCCTTTGCCGTCTGGGCGGCGTACGCCGTGCGCCTGGGCGAATGGTTCGTCCCGAACCGTTCGCAAGTCCTGTTGATGGTCGTCGCACCGATCCTGGCGATGCCGGTCTTCCTCAAGCTGGGACTCTACCGCTCGGTGATCCGCTACCTCGGCGAGCAGGCGCTGTGGTCGGTGCTCAAGGGCATGTCGCTGGCCGCGCTGCTGTGGGCGGTATTGGCCTTCATGACCCAGATGACCGGCCTGCAGGGCGTACCGCGGGCGGTGCCGCTGCTCTACTGGCTGATCGGCTTCGCGCTGGTGGCGGGTTCACGCTTCGGCGCGCGCTGGCTGCTGTGGTTGCCTACGCGCAGCCGCTTTTCGGGCAAACAGGTGCTGATCTACGGCGCCGGCGACGCCGGGCGGCAACTGGCGGAGTCCTTGCGCCGCGGGCGGGAGCTGTTCCCGGCGGGCTTCCTCGACGACGACCAGGCGCTGCACGGCAAGGACGTCGGTGGCTTGCGGGTCTATCCGCCGGCGCACCTGTCGACGCTGCTTGAACGCTTCGATATCCACGACGTGATCGTCACCCTGCCGTCTGTGTCCAGCGCCCGCCGCCGTGAAGTGGTGGCCTTCCTCGAGCACCACCCGGTGCGGGTGCGCATCCTGCCGGCGCTGACCGATATTGCCAACGGCCGGCACCTGGTCAACATGGTCCGCGAAGTCGACATCGGTGACCTGCTCGGTCGCGACCCGGTGGCGGCTGACCCAACCCTGCTCGGGCGCTGCATCACCGGCAAGGCGGTGCTGGTCACCGGCGCCGGCGGCTCGATTGGCTCCGAGCTGTGTCGGCAGATCGCCGCCCTGCAACCGCGCAGCGTAATCCTGCTCGAAGCCAGCGAGCATGCGCTGTACCAGATCCACCGCGTCCTGCAAGGCGTTCTGGGTTGCGAGTTGGTGCCCTGTCTTGGCTCGGTGGGCGACGCCGGTCTGGTATCGCGTTTGCTGGTCAGGCACCGGATCGCGACCATTTACCACGCTGCCGCGCACAAGCACGTGCCAATGGTCGAGGCCAACGTCCTGGCCGGAGCGTGCAACAACGTCCTGGGCACCCTGACGCTGGCCAGCGCGGCATTTGACGCCGGAGTCGAAACCTTTGTACTGATCTCCACCGACAAGGCCGTTCGCCCGACCAACATCATGGGCGCCAGCAAGCGCTGGGCGGAACTCGTTGTCCAGGGGTTCGCCAGGCAGGCGGCGGCGCGCGGGACCGGACAGCGATTCTGCGCCGTACGCTTCGGCAACGTCCTGGGGTCTTCGGGCTCGGTCATTCCACTGTTCAAGGAACAGATCGCCCAGAGTGGCCCGGTGACCGTCACCCATGCCGACGTCACCCGCTACTTCATGTCCATCCATGAAGCGGTGCAATTGGTCATCCAGACCGGCAGTCTGGCCAGCGGTGGCGAAATCTTTCTGCTCGACATGGGCGACCCGGTACGGATCGTCGACCTGGCGCGCAACATGATTCGTCTGGCTGGTTATACGGTTCGCGACGACGACAACCCCGAAGGCGATATCGAGATCATCATCACCGGCCTGCGCCCTGGTGAAAAACTCTACGAGGAGCTGTTGATCGCCAGCAGCAACGCGGTCGCCACCAGTCACCCCAAGATCATGAAAGCCGACGAGCCGTCGCTCGATCCGGAGCCCCTGGCCGCGCTCATCGAACAATTGCGTGCAGCGCTGCGCGACCGCGACGAAGAAGCCGTGCGGGCCATGCTGATGCGCGTCGCCGGCGACCCGGACTGCAGCCCCCAGACTGCTGCTGGCGCCATGCAGACGTAGCAGTCGGCGCCAGCGCGGCGAGACCGCGACCGCCGCCAGCGGGGCAGCAGCGCCGCACACGGCCGCTGCTTTCCTCGCCAATCCCGGCCCAGCCTGCGCCCCCTTTGATAGAATGCCGCTTTGCCCCGATTGCGCCAAGCGCCATGAGCCGCAAGATCCTCGTCACCTCCGCCCTGCCGTATGCCAACGGCGCGATCCATCTTGGTCATCTGGTCGAATACATCCAGACCGACATCTGGGTTCGTTTTCAGAAGATTCGCGGCCACCAGTGCTGGTACGTTTGTGCCGACGACACCCACGGCACGCCAGTCATGCTGCGCGCGGAGAAGGAAGGGATCACGCCGGAGGCGCTGATCGAGCGCGTTCATGCCGAGCACACCCGCGACTTCGCCGGCTTTCACGTCGGCTTCGACAACTACTACAGCACGCATTCCGAGGAAACCCGCGCCTGCGCCAACGAAATCTACGCCCGCCTGCAGGCCGCCGGGCTGATCGAGACGCGCGTCATCGAGCAGTATTACGACCCGCTCAAGCGGATGTTTCTGCCCGATCGCTACATCAAGGGCGACTGCCCGAAGTGTGGCGCGCGCGACCAGTACGGCGACAACTGCGAGAACTGCGGCGCGGCGTACACCGCCAACGAGCTGCACAACCCCTATTCGGTCGTTTCCGGCGCCAAGCCAGAGTTGCGGCAATCCGAGCACTACTTCTTCCGACTCTCCGACCGCCGCTGCCAGGGCTTTCTGCGGCGCTGGACGCAGGGCGAAGGCCGCCTGCAGAGCGAGGCAGCGAACAAGCTGCAGGAGTGGCTGGGAGAAGTCGGCGAGAGCAAGCTGACGGACTGGGACATCTCGCGCGAAGCGCCGTATTTCGGCTTCGAGATTCCCGGTGCGCCGGGCAAGTACTTCTACGTCTGGCTCGATGCGCCGATCGGCTACATGGGAGCGTTCAAGAATCTGTGCGCCCGCGAAGGCCTTGATTTCGACGAATACTGGGGCCCGGATTCGACCACCGAGCTGTACCACTTCATCGGTAAGGACATCCTCTACTTCCACGCGCTGTTCTGGCCGGCCGAGCTGCAACACGCCGGTTATCGGACGCCAAGCAAGATCTTCGCGCACGGCTTCCTGACCGTCGATGGCGCCAAGATGTCGAAGTCGCGGGGCACTTTCATCACCGCCGAGAGCTATCTGGCACAGGGCCTCGACCCGGAGTGGCTGCGCTACTACTACGCGGCCAAGCTGTCGAGCTCGATGGAGGACATCGACCTCAACCTTGACGACTTCATCGCCCGGGTCAATTCGGATCTGGTCGGCAAGTTCGTGAACATCGCCAGCCGCGCGGCCGGCTTCATCGTCAAGCGCTTCGCCGGCCAGTTGTGTACCTGCGACGAATCGCTGCCGGCGATCC
>DPSD01000585.1:757-1496 GCA_003538495.1 Accumulibacter sp. | reverse complement strand
GACGAATCGCTGCCGGCGATCCAGGCCATCCGCGATCGCTCGCCACAGATCGCCGATCACTACGAAGCGCGCGAATTCAGCAAGGCGATCCGCGAAATCATGGCGCTCACCGACATCGCCAACCAGTACGTCGACAGCGTCAAACCCTGGGAACTCGCCCGCCAGCCGGGTCGCGAGAGCGAACTGCAGGTGGCGTGCACCAGCGCCATCAACCTTTTCCGACTGCTGGCCATCCTGCTCAAGCCGGTCTTGCCGGCGCTCGCCGCCAGGGCCGAGGCTTTCCTCAATGTCGCACCCTTCGTCTGGCAGGACGGCCACACCGTCCTTGCTGCCGGCCATGCGATCAACGCCTACCAGCACCTGCTGACGCGCGTCGACAAGAAACAGGTTGACGAGCTGATCGACGCCAACCGCCAGTCGCTTGGCGCGACGCCACCGTCGGTGTCACCAGCGGCGGGCGAACCGCAGCCCGAACGGCAGGCGGACGAGCCGAGTGCCGCCGTCGCTGGCCTTGGCGGCACGCAGATCGGCATCGATGACTTCCTGGCCGTCGACCTGCGGGTCGCGCGGATCGTCGAGGCGACGCGCGTCGAAGGTGCCGACAAGCTGCTTCGGCTGCTGCTCGACATCGGACCGCTCGGCTCCCGACAGGTCTTTGCCGGCATCAAGGCGGCGTACGAGCCGCCTGCGCTGGTCGGCCGGCTGACGGTGATGGTCGCCAACCTGGCGCCGCGCAAGA
>DPSD01000585.1:0-514 GCA_003538495.1 Accumulibacter sp. | reverse complement strand
GCCGCGCAAGATGAAGTTCGGCGTTTCGGAAGGCATGGTCCTGGCCGCTTCCGACGCCGACAGCCAGAGTCAGGGGATCTTCCTGCTCTCCGCTGATGCCGGTGCCGAACCCGGGATGCGCGTCAAGTGAGCCGGTATGGATAGCCGGGGACGCCCGCGCGTCACGCTCAAAGTGATGTTCTTCGCGCTGCTCGACGGCGCCGGCATCGTCGTTCTGGCGAGTGGCGCGATGTGGTTGTTCAGAGGCCAGACCTTGTTCATTCCCGACTTTCCGACCAGCGTGCCGACGGCCGTGATCACCGTCATCGCTGGAATTGCCCTGATGCTCTGGGCAACGGCCCAGATCCTTCGCGAGCTGATCAAATCCTCGGCTGACGGCGGCGCCGACGGATCCTGACGGCAAGCCTGGCCAACAGCCGGCCTGTCCTCTGTGCGCCGATGGACCGTTTCCAGGCATTCCTGTTTCTCCGGGAGCAGCACATGGCTAGCCGGTGTTTAACATACCAAAAAAAAC
>DPSD01000593.1 GCA_003538495.1 Accumulibacter sp. | reverse complement strand
GGCGACGACGGCAAAACCGCGGCCTGCTTCGCCTGCGCGGGCCGCTTCGATGGCGGCGTTTAGCGCCAGCAAGTTGGTCTGATCGGCTATTTCCTTGATCAGATGACCGATGCCGCCGATCTCCTGAGCGCTGGCTTGCAGGCTGCTTACTGTTGTCAAGGCGTTGCGCGAGGCGCTGGCGAGCTGGGTCATCTCATCGGTGACCGAGTGCACCGAATCGCTACTGTTCAAGGCCAAACCTGCGACCGAGGCCGTCTCCATTTTTTCCTGCTGCAGCCGGGCGGCCAGTCCCGCAAGGGTCTGTTGTGACTTTTCCACCGAGTTACGCGAAGAGCTGAAGGCGTCGAACAGCCGCTGGAGTTCTGCACGTTCCACGACCGCCGACTCGGCGTCTCTCAGGACCTGGTCACGCTGCGCCTCTGCCGAGCCGAGTTGATCGCGCAGGCTCTGATTCTGCCTTTCCAGCTCCATGACACGCCGCTCCAGGCCACGAACTTTCTCGCCACTTCCGAAAATCACTGGGTTCTCCTGATTGCAAGAAGGTTGATGCCAGGGGCTGCGCGGCTGTCAAAACAGCCGCCGAAGTCAAACGGGCTCTAGGATACACAGAGCAAGGCCCGGATGGTCAGCTTTGAGCGCCTGCCGAGTGCAAAAAAGGGCGCCAATGAGCAGGCCTGGCCTGGAACCTGTGATCGGAGCCTTGTCTCAATCGTTCGCTGCCGACCGTCGCGACAAAGTTCCTGGCACAGCCGTGCGGCTCGATGGTCTGCGCGCGGTGCCGGTCGGCAAGCGGGTGCTCCCGCCTGGTCGACACCGATCGGCTGCTGGCGCGTTAGTCAGGCATAACTGCCTGGAGATTCACATGAAGACCTCGATTGTGGCGCTGGTCGTCATTGCCGGTTCGACCGGCTGTGTATTCGTTCCTGCCGAACCGGCCGTCTTTGCCGGCGGGCCGCGCGCCTATGGTGCCTATGCGTACCCGCCAGCAGCCGTTGTCATCCCGGCCAGGCCCTACTATGGCCGGCCCTACTGGTATCCCGGTTATCGTCGCCATGACTAGCCGCTCCCACCGGGCCGGAGTCGCTGTTCAGCGACCCCTGACCACGAAGGGTTCGGCAAGTGCGGCGCGCACCGAATCGTCGAGATTCCGCGCGTTGGCGAAGTTGGCGTCCCAGAGGTCGGCATTGGCAAAGTTCGCCGCGTCGAGGTTGGCGCCATTGAATACCGCGTGCCGCAAGGTTGCACCGGCTAGCCGGGTGCCCTTGAGCGTCGCGTTCGAGAAGTCGACCTGATCCATGGCCGCGCCAGTCAGGTCGGCTCCGGACAGGTCGGTGCCAACCAGCCGTGCATCTGAAAAGACGCCGCGCAGGGCGTAGCAGTCACGAATCGAGCCACCGGAAAGGTCAATACCTTCCATCAGGGTGTCCTTGAGGTAGGCACCTGAAAAATCGGCCCGCGGGGCACTGGCGTTGATCAGGTTTGCCCCGAACAAATTGGCGCCGCGCAGGGTGGCGCCGGCAAGCCTGGCGTCGTCGAAGGTGGCGTGAAACAGGTCCGCATCGCTCAGGTCTGCACCGGTCAGGTCGGCGCCGGCGAAATTGGCCCATTTGGCGTTGCTTCCACGCAGATCGGCGCCGCCGAGGTCCGCTTGTCGGAAGTCGGCGCTCTCCATCTGGGCTCCGGCCAGACGCGCGCCGCGCAAGTTCTTCCCGATCAGCTTCTGCCGTGAAAAATCGCACTGCGAGAGGTCGGTCGCCGCTTGCGGCGCCGCACAGTTGCCGGTCGGCAAGGCGTCCGCGACCGCGTCGGCAACGGTCGCGGCGAGAGACAGCACCGCGAGGACCTGGATGGACTTCATCAGGCTCGGCCTCCAAGCTGGAAAGATGGCCGATTCTATGCCTAACGTCGGCAAGCCGGTAGTTCTTCCGCCGGGTCCGGGATAACTTCTCGGGGCTGCGGAGGCCGGTTTGCCATGATTTCGCCCATCCGGATCGCACCGGCCGGCGCCCACTCTGAATTGAAGGTCAGAACGTCTTTCGGGAAGAGCATCACCACCGTCGAACCGAGCAGGAAGCGACCCATCTCCTCGCCTTTCCGGAGAATGATCTGCTGGCCCTGGTACGACCATTCGCGAATCTCACCGCCGCGCGGCGGGTTGACCCTGCCGTGCCAGACGGTCGCCATGCTGCCGACGATGGTGGCGCCAACCAGCGCCAGGACAAAGCTGCCGAAGCCTGCTTCGAAGACACAGACGACACGCTCATTGCGTGCGAAAAGCCCTGGAACTCCGCGTGCGGTGGCCGGGTTGACCGAGAACAGGTCGCCGGGAACATGGATCATTCGTGTCAGGCACCCCGCCACCGGCATGTGAATCCGGTGGTAGTCGCGCGGGCTGAGGTAGAGCGTGGCGAATGTGCCATCAGCAAAGCGAGCGGCCAGTTCGCGGTCGCCGCCGACCAGCGCTGTGGTCGAGTAGCGGTGGCCCTTGGCCTGGAAAATCTGATCGCGTTCGATGGCTCCGTACTGGCTGATCGCACCGTCCACCGGGCACAGGAAGTCGGCGTCGTCGAGTGGCCGCGCGTCGGCGCGCAGGGGGCGGGTGAAGAAGTCGTTGAAGCTCTTGTAGCTGGCCGGGTCGGGATCGACGGCTTCGCTCAGGTCGACGCCGTATCGTCGAACAAACCAGCGGATGACGGCGGTGGTCAACGCGCCCGCTTCGCTGCCGGCGAGCGATCCGGCGAGGGTGGTGAGAGCCTGTTTGGGTAGCAGGTACTGCGCCAGTACGGTGAGACGATCGGACACGATTGAGCCAGCTAGACGATGAGGCGAAATTATACCGGTTCGGCCTGGCCACGGCGCTGCGGCGAGAGCCGAGGTGCGCTCCCCGCTCCCGGAAAGTTCGAACGAGCAGGGCGGGGGCGGGCGATTACAGTGACATCAGCGCTAGCGCAAGGAGGCGTTGATCTGCTCGAGCACCGCCGACCCCGGGCACAATTCGGCAGCGCCCAGGGTGTTCAAGGGTTCGTCGACGGTGTCGAGCTGACGGTGCAGGTCGCAGGCGTCACTGTCGACGTAGAGCAGCCCCGTGACCACTTCGCCGCGCGCAGCGTGCTCCTGAATGTAGGCCATGGCGCGGACGCGGTCGGTTGGGTCGTAGTCGGCGTGCAGTTTGCGCAAGCGAATGAGCGACCCGTCGTGCTGGGGCACGTCGATGACCTCGCCTTCACCGTATTCGGCGGTGATTTCCTCGCGGTGCGGCCAGAAATCGAGCCGGTTTACCGCCTCGTTGTGCTCGCGCACGTAGTCATAGCTCTTGGTGCTGCCGGAGTGGTTGTTGAAAGCGATGCACGGCGAAACGACGTCGATCACTGCCGCGCCGGGGTGCGCGAGCGCCGCGTGGATCAGCGGCACCAGTTGGGTCTTGTCGCCGGAGAAGCTGCGCGCCACGAACGTTGCGCCCATCACCAGGGCCAGGCTGGCAAGATCGATCGGCGTGTCGTTGTTGGGGAGCCCGCGCTTCGACTTCGAGCCCTTGTCGGCGGTCGCCGAGAACTGGCCCTTGGTCAGCCCGTAGACGCCGTTGTTTTCGACGATGTAGGTCATGTTGACGCCACGGCGCAAGACGTGCGCGAACTGCCCGAGGCCAATCGACGCCGAGTCACCGTCGCCCGAAACGCCAAGGTAGATCAACTCGCGGTTGGCCAGGTTGGCACCGGTCAGTACCGATGGCATCCGTCCGTGCACGGTGTTGAAGCCGTGCGAGTTGCCGAGGAAGTAGTCCGGGGTCTTCGATGAGCAGCCGATCCCCGACAGCTTGGCGACGCGGTGCGGCTCGATGTCGAGCTCCCAACAAGCCTGGATGATCGACGCCGAAATCGAGTCGTGGCCGCAGCCGGCACACAGCGTCGAGATTTTTCCCTCGTAGTCGCGGCGCGTATAGCCGACGCGGTTCTTGGCCAGCGTCGGATGGTGGAGTCTGGGTTTTGCGAGGTATGTCATGTCAAGCCACCCTGCCTTCCCGGAGCGGACGAACGTTGAGATGCGAAACCAGATCGCGAATTTCCTGGGTTATGAAGCGCGCGGTGATCGGCGTGCCGTCGTAGTGGCGCAAGGCGATCAGGCTCGCCGGATTGACGCCGGCCTCGTTGACCAGCAGCGTCATCAGCTGCCCGTCGAAGTTCTGTTCGA
>DPSD01000404.1:4383-4811 GCA_003538495.1 Accumulibacter sp. | reverse complement strand
TGTCAGCGAAGCGCCACGACACACGTGGCTGCGCGAAAGTTCATAGGCAATCGACTGATAGCGGCCACCCTTGGCCTCGATGCCGCGCTCGTTCGATGGGCCGCGGGGGGCGCTGAGCATTCCGGCGTCGCTTGAATGTCAACACACTCTAGCGTCGATGTGCGTTGGCTTTCGAGCCACCAAATCTTCGTGTTCCGACGCCGTCGCGCCTCGCTGCCAACGCTACGCTGCGCGGTTTGCGCGTTGCCAGCCGACAGGCCATAATGCGCGCTTTCGCTCGCACTTGCAGCCGGCGAGACAGGGAGGCAGTGGATGGACCTTTGGGCGTGTCCGGCGGTGGTCACCGGGGCAGCATCGGGTTTGGGCGCCGAGACGGCACGCTATCTTGCCGAGGCGGGAGCCAAGGTGGCGGTGATCGACATCGACGC
>DPSD01000404.1:0-4146 GCA_003538495.1 Accumulibacter sp. | reverse complement strand
AGGCGGGAGCCAAGGTGGCGGTGATCGACATCGACGCTGCGGGTGTGCAGAAGGTCGCCGACGAGATCGGCGCGCTGGCCATTCCGTGCGACGTCGCCGATTCGCTATCCGCCGAGAATGCCCTGGGCATGGCGCGCGACGCGCATGGGGCAGCCCGCGTGCTGGTGCACTGCGTCGGCCGCGGCCACTCCGAGCCGACCTTGGGCGCCAATGGCCCGATGCCGCTGGAGGACTTCCGCCAGCTCGTCGAAGTCAACCTGATCTCGACCTTCAACATGATGCGCCTGGCGGCTGCCGACATGGCGCGCCTGAAGCCACGCTCCAACGGCGAGCGCGGGGTCATCCTGTCGACAGCGTCGGTCTCGGCCTATGACGGGCAGAGCGGCGAGGCCGCCTATTCCGCATCCAAGGGAGGTGTGGTCAGCATGATCCTGCCCGCCGCGCGCGAGCTCGGCCCGCTGGGTATCCGGGTCGTCGGTATTGCACCAGGCCTGTTCGGCACGCAAACGCTGTTCGCCATGGAAAAGAACCTCGACTCCCGGCTGGCGCACCAGATTCCCTTCCCGCACCGCTTCGGCGATCCAGCCGAGTTCGCCATGCTGGTCCTGCACGTGCTCAAGAACGTGATGATCAACGGCACCGTGTTGCGGCTTGATGGTGGTTACCATCGCTGACGCGGCGCCGCCGGGCGTGATCGCCGCTTCGCCCGGCACGGCGACCAAGGCGATCGACAAGCCGCTCGTGCTGCATCTGGTTTCGCATGCCTCGGGCGAGCTGGTCGAACTGCTGGCACGCAACGCTATCGCCCAACTCGCAGGCGTTCAGGTCGAGCGTCGGCTGTGGAAGATGGTCCGCCATCTCGGCCAGATTCCCGAAATCCTGGGCGCGGTGGCGCAAGCGCCAGGTTACGTCCTCCACAGCGTCAGTCACTCCGACCTTCGCCAGGCGCTGGAAGAAGGCTGTGGTCGCTTGCTGGTCCCTTGTCAATTTGCCCTCGAACCGCTGATCGGCCGTCTGGCCGAGTACTCGGGTGCCGCCGTGCAGTTCCACAACAGTTCGCGCGACGCCTTCGACGAGGATTACTACCGTCGCATCGAGGCCATGAAGTATACCCTGGCGCACGACGACGGCATCGCCAGCGACGATCTCGACGGCGCCGACGTGATCATTGTCGGCGTTTCGCGGGCGACCAAGACGCCGACCTGCATGTACCTGGCGTCGCGTGGCATCAAGGCCGCCAACGTTCCTCTGGTCCCCGGCGCGCCGCCGCCGGTCGGACTCCTGCGTGCGACAGGTCCGCTGGTCGTCGGGCTGACCGTCGACCCGGCTCGCCTCGCCAGGATTCGCTCTGCCCGTCTTAAGGCGCTTAACGAATCGGAGACCAGCGATTACACGGACTTCGCCGAACTGCGCAAGGAGGTCCTCGGGGCGCGCCGCCTGTTTGTCGCGCGCGGGTGGCCGATCATCGACGTCACGCACCGCTCGATCGAACAGGCGTCAGCGATGATCATCGACCTGCTCAGGGCACGCGCCGACGGCGCATCGTAGCCGACCTTCCAGCAGCGGACGGCAGCTGACGCGGCAACCGGGCGGCAGCGCGCCGCGGAACTCGATGGCGGCGCGAGTCACCGCCTCGCCATCTCCGCAACCACGATCAGGAGTCGGGCAGCGCAAGAATCCAGCGCACCAGGATGCGAATATTGTCCATCCCGGCACGCTTGTTGGCCGACATGTAGTCGTTGCCCCAGGCGCCACCGCCGCCTTCGTGCACCTTGATGACCAGCGCCTCCTCGACCTCCGGCTTGCCGCGATAACGTTTGGCAACGTCGCGCCAGGCAGGACCGCGTACCGTGATATCGACGTCGTGGCAGAGCAGGCAACGGCTCTGGTCGGCCAGTTCGAGCATCGCCGGATCGACGGCTGGAGGCGCCGCAAAGGCCAGTTGCGAACACATCGCGGCTGACAGCAGCAGGGTTTGCATCTTCATTGCTTCTTCCTTCCGGCAGATAGAGTCGCTCCGATTATGCCGGCAAACGGGACAAAAAAAAACCGGGGGGCTGCAGCCCCCCGGCGTCACTACCGACGACTATGATCGATCAGTAGATGTCGTGCTGGGTGTTGTAGACGTTGAACTTGCCGGTCGGCGTGACCAGACGCGGGTCCTTGATCACTTTCGTGACCGTCCTGGTCTTGTCGTCGAGGACGACGATCGCCGACGGCTCGGTCTTGTTGCCGGTCCAGACGGAGAACCAGATCTCGTCACCCTTTTCACTGTACTCGCCATGCACCACGCGCTGGATACCCTTGGTCTTGCCCAGATTGGCCGCACCGGCGATGTCGATCACTTGCGACTTGGCCTCGGGATTGCCCAGTTCGTCGATGTTGTAGACGCTGACCGAGCCGGCAAGCTGCGGATCCGGGTTCAGTGGTGCATCAGCCCACAGGTTCTTGGACTTCGGATGCGTCTTGACGAACAAGGAGTTGGCGCCGTGATTCTTCAGTTCCTGAACGACCTTCCAGGCGTGCTGCGGGTTCTTCGCCGGGTCGGTGCCAATCACGGTGATCACGTCGGCACCAAGGTGCGAAGTTGCCCAGACCGGACCGTACTTTGGGTGAGTGAAGTTGGCACCGCGACCCGGGTGCGGGATCTTGGCGGTGTCGACCAGTGCTGCCAGCTTGCCTTCCTTGGTATCCACCACCGCAACCTTGTTCGAGGCGTTGGCAGCAACCAGGAAGTAGCGCTTGGTCGAGTCCCAGCCGCCATCGTGCAGGAACTTGGCGGAGTTGATCGTGACTTCCTTGAGGTTGGCGATGTCGGAGTAGTCCACCAGCTTGATCATGCCGGTTTCCTTGACGTTGATCACCCACTCCGGCTTGTCGTGCGAGGAAACGATCGAAGCCACCCGCGGCTCCGGATGGTACTCGCCGTCGACCGTAACGCCGCGCGTCGAGATCAGCTTCAAGGGCTCGAGCGTTTCGCCATCGAGGATCGCATACTGCGGCGGCCAGTAGGCACCGACCACCGCGTACTTGTCTTCGTAGCCCTTGTACTTCGAGGTATCGATCGAGCGTGCTTCGTAGCCGGCCTTCATGGTGGCGACGATGGTCGGCTTCTCGTACCACATGTCGATCAGGTCGTAACGACCGTCACGGCCGATCACGTGCACATAACGTCCAGACGCCGAAATACGCGAGATGTGTACCGCGTAGCCGGTCTTGACGATACCCCAGATCTCCTTGGTGTCGCCGTCGATCAAGGCAACTTCACCGGAGTCACGCAGGGTCACCGCGAAGACGTTGTTCAGGTTGACCTTGTTCATCTGCTTGGTCGGACGCTGGGCGACCGGCACATGCAGCTTCCAGCTCTCCTTCATGTCCTTCATCCCCCACTCGGGTGGGACATCGGCCGGCATCTGAACGTACTGCGCCATGTGGGCAATTTCCTTCTTCGACAGAATGTCGTCAAAGTTGGGCATGCCGCCTTCAGTCCCGTAGGACATGATCTTTTCCAGGCGCGACGAGCCGAGCTTGGCGGTGTTTGCCGGCTCGAGGTTCTTGCCGGTAGCGCCCTTGCGCAGCATTCCGTGACAGCACGGCGAGGTTGGAGTTGGCCTTGACGGCATAGCAGACCAGCGAATCGAGGCCGATCAGTTCCTGCTGGAACTCGTCGAAAGCCGTTTCGAGCGCGTGCCGCGAGTAGACCCAGCAGGGGGTGCCGAAGCGCTCGGCGATGTCGATCAGGGAGACGGATTCGGCGTGCAGTACGCCATCCTGACAGGTGAAGGCACTCATCGGGCTGGCTCCGCAGGCGTGTTAGAATCCTTTGCAGTCGTGGCGTCGCTTGCCGTGCTCGCTGCAGGTTTGGTAGTTGCCGCAGTAGTCGGCTTCGCCGGAAGCGGCGGGTAGGTCAGACTGCCCTTGGTGCCACAGGCGCCAAGCACGAGGGTTGCCAGCAAAGCCAGCGCAAGAGGTTGCCGCATAGGTCGGTGTGAGAAATTGGGGATGGTAGCACAGGATGAATGACAAGGAATTCAACGCGCTCGCCGAGGCAACGTTCCAGCAGATCGAAGGCGCGCTGGAACGTAGCGGCGCCGATCTCGATTTTGCGATGGTCAGCGACAGCGTGCTCGAAATCGAGTGCTCCGA
>DPSD01000473.1:8613-11097 GCA_003538495.1 Accumulibacter sp. | reverse complement strand
GCCAGAAAGCGCTGCCGTCGACCGTTCGCCCGCGGTCGACCTGGCGGGCGCGCAGGCGAAACTCGAACAGCAGGCTGCGCTCCTGAAGCCAGGCCCACCAGCGACCGGCGGTGCGCCGGTCGGGCGCCGCGCCGGGTGCGCCGGCGCGATCGGGCGAACCGTTCAGCCGCTGTGCCAGGACCGCTTGCTGCACCGACCAGTCATACCAGCGGTTCGAGGCACGCCGGCAGACGCGAACATGTGCGCCGACATCCAGGGCAACAGTAGCGGCAGATCGGCACCGGATTGAGTGAGCCCTGCCCGGCTCGTCGGTCGGCCTTGCGCTCGTAGTGCCCGTGCTGCCAGAGAATCTTCAGGCCGCAATGCGGGCAGCACGGCGGTCGATACGCTTCGGGGGTTTGCTTGATGGCCTCAAGATGTGCTGCTTGATGGTGTCGATGCCGGCTACAATTCGTTGCATGGGCTGGGCTCTTTGCGGTGTGGTTCGTCTTGATGCCTTCCCCGGATAGCAGAGGTGTCCCGGCCCTTCTTGCGTTCACTTCATCCCAGCCTCGTTCAGGCAGACCGCATTCTCCCGCCCGAGCCGTTCTCGGGATGAAGCACCCCGTCAGACCCGGACGAGCGGCGGACGTAACAATCGGCCGGCAAAGCCTCCCAGAACTTCTTGTTGACCACCACGACGTAGCCGCTGTAGGTGTGGTAGATCGTCTGAACAAGCGTTTCGACGATCTTGCCGCTGTTCGGCAGCACGTCGACGAAATCGCGCCACGGAGACCTGCGCAAGTAGGTGTTCAACGTCCACACCGGGTCTGCTGGATGCCTGGACGATCACCACCTTGCTGCTCTGCTCGTCGTCACCGCCGATGCCGTCGATCTGTCGCGGATCGGGCGAGCCCATCGCCGCGCGCAACAGGCGGTCCCGCTCGCTGGCCACTGCCGGCAGATCCTTGGCAAGAAAGAAGATCCCCTTGGAGGATCCTCCGCGCATCAGAACGCAGGGTATGCTTTCCATCCGTATGTCTCCTGAAACCACTCGTTGTCTTGGTCTGGTTGCATGGTAGGAAGCGGATCGGCAATACGGAAATGCCATGAATTGCTCTATTGATGCGATACTCACATAGGTGGAAGCATGGATGATCGGCAAGAGTTGTAACAGGAGGCGGCGTAGGTGAAGATCGATTTCTATGGCATCCAGGCCTTCGTTGCCATTGCCGAGCTTGGCGGCTTCAGCAAGGCGGCTGAATACCTGCATGTGACACAGACCGCGCTGACGCGCCGCCTGCAGAAGCTGGAAGCCTATCCCGACCTGCGGCTGCTCGAACCGCGGTCGGACGTGATTTCATGCCGCAAGCGAAGGGAATCGTCGACGACGTCACGCGCGTCGTCGGGCGACTCAAGGACACGTCCAGGCAGGGTGGCGGCAAATTCACCCTCGCCGCATCCCGACCATGGCTTCGCGCATGCTGCCGGAATTAATGCGCCGTTACGCGCTGACTCATCCGGCCAATCGCATCCGGATCATCGATGCCAACGGCTTCGGGGTCCGCGACTCAGTGCTCAACGGCCAGGCGGAACTCGGCATCGGCCTGCAGAGCAACCACCATCGGGATCTGATGGAAACGCTGCGGCTTGAAGGCCCGTTCGTGTTCTTCTGCCGCCCGGATCACCCGCTCAACGCCAACAAGACCATCACCTGGTCCGACTTGCGCGAAGCCCAACTGATCGAGATCAACACCATCAGCGCCAATCGCATATTTCTTGACTTCCAGTTGGCCAAGCACGGCATCGAAGTCTCGGGCAGCTACGAGGTCCGCCATCGGTCGACCGCGATCGGCCTGGTCGCCGCCGGGATCGGCGTTGCCATCCTCCCTGCGGCGACGCTCGACGAAGGCGCGGACTATGGCCTTTGCCGCCTCCCGCTCGTCAGACCGGTAATCAAACGCAAGTTCTGCGTGATCACCGAGCGCAACAGCACGCTGTCCCCGGCGGCGAGCGCGTTCTTTGATCTGCTGATGACGCAGGCGAGGGTGGTGGGCCAGTCATGATTACTCTTGTCCTCGGCCTCGCGATCTTTCTCGGCGTGCATTCGCTGCGCATTTTCGCCGATGGCTGGCGCAGCCAGGTGCGTACGCGCATCGGGGCGAACGCCTGGAAGGGCGGCTACTCCCTGCTCTCTCTGCTCGGCTTCGGGCTGCTGGTCTGGGGTTACGGGCAGGCACGGCTTGATCCCGTGCAGCTGTGGACTCCGATGATCGGGACGCGCCATCTCGCGGCGCTCCTGATGCTGCCGTCGTTCATCCTGCTGGCCGCCGCGTATGTGCCGCAGAACGGCATCAAGGCACGCGTGCACCATCCGATGGTGCTGGCCGTCAAGGTCTGGGCGCTGGCACACCTGCTGGCCAACCACACGCTGGCCGACCTGGTACTTTTCGGCAGCTTGCTGGTCTGGTCCGTGCTCGATTTCCGCTCGTCAAGGCAGCGCGA
>DPSD01000473.1:0-8256 GCA_003538495.1 Accumulibacter sp. | reverse complement strand
GGTGGCCTGGGCAGTGTTCGCGTTCTGGGCGCACGCCTGGCTGTTTGGCGTGCGGCCATTCGGCTGAAGCGCCTGCGCTTGCAACGTGAGGCGAGCTGTTGCCCGCGACAGCAAGTGGCACCCAGCCCGAGCCCGTTGCAGGCGGACGTGATGGCGCCAGCCCGAGGCATTCCCCGAAGGAATGATCAGCGCTTGCGGCGAGAGTCGGGCACCGGTCGTCCTCGCCATGCCGCTGCCCGGCGAACGCGAGCGACCCTGCGAGATCGTCACCCCACCCCTGAGCGCCGATCGGGCTGAGCGCCTGGAGGCGCTGCTGGCACCGGCTCGCGAGCTCGGCTTCCGGCTGGCGCGTGGTCCGCTTCCTCGAGCGCAGGGGACCTCACTGCGGCGGCGGGTGGGCACCAACCCGGCCTGCCGGCGGCTGGGCGGCCGGCTTGTCGAAGCAGAACCGACCGAAGGCATGGCGAAGAAGCCGCTGGCGATGGCCTGGACCGCGCAGGTGCCGGCGCGAGTTCGGACCGCGTGGTCGAGCATTGCTCACGTTCGCCCGTCGTCGCCGCCTGCTTCATCGGTGCTCCCGCAGGCGCTTCTCGATCCCGACGATGAGGTAGGCCAGTACGCCGACGGCGAAAATCTCCAGCCACTGGCGGACGCCGATTGGCGCCGTCGCAAACAGCCGGTTGAGCAACGGCAGGTAGGTCAATAGCGCCTGCAGGACGGCCATCGTCACGACGCCATACCACACCGCAGGATTGGCGAACAGGCCGACGTGCAGTGCGGAGCGCGTCAGCGAACGGCAGTTGAAGAGATACATCGCCTCGACGACGACGAAAACGTTGAGGGCGACGGTGCGCGCTTCGGCCAACGGCTGCCCGAGCGCGATTTCGCGCAGGAAGAGCCCGAAGGAACCGGCAAGCAGCAGCAGGCTGACCAGCACGATCCGCCAGACCAGCGCCCGGTCGAGAATCGGCGTACCCGGCTGGCGCGGTTTGCGCTGCATGACGTTTGCCTCGATCGGCTCGAAGGCCAGCATCAGCCCGAGGAACACCGCGGTGGTCATGTTGATCCACAGAATCTGCAGCGGCGTGATCGGCAAGGTGACTCCGGCGACAACGGCCGCCAGGATCACCAGGCCCTCGCCGAAGTTGGTCGGCAGCGTCCAGGTAATGAACTTCACCAAGTTGTCGTAGACTCCCCGCCCTTCCTCGACCGCCGCCTCGATGGCCGCGAAATCGTCGTCGGTGAGCACCATGTCGGCTGCATCCTTGGCCACTTCGGTGCCGGCCATCCCCATTGCGATCCCGATGTCGGCCTGCTTCAACGCTGGCGCGTCGTTGACGCCGTCACCGGTCATCGCCACCACCTCGCCATTGGTCTGCAGCGCACGCACTAGTCGCAGCTTCTGTTCGGGCTCGACGCGGGCGAAGACGTTGACCGCCCTGACGACCTCGCACAAACGCTGGTCGTCGAGTACCGCCAGTTCGGCGCCGGTAAGCGCACTCTCGCCGGCCTGGGCGATAGCCAGTTGGCGGGCGATCGACAGTGCCGTGACGGCATGGTCGCCGGTGATCATCTTGACCGCGATGCCGGCGGCGTGACAGGTATTGACCGCGGCAAGGGCTTGCGGGCGCGGTGGGTCGATCATCCCCACCAGCCCGATGAACTCCAGGCCGGCATCCACGCTGCTCTGGTCCAGCACCGCTGCCGGGCCGCCGACCAGCCGGGCCATCGCCAGAACCCGCAAGCCTTCGCCAGCCATCTCGCGGGCGGCGCTGGCGACCTCGTCCTGGCGCAGCGGCACCGTCTGACCGTCAGCGTCGAGCATGCGCACCGAGCGCGGCAGCAACTGCTCCAGCGCACCCTTGAAATAGACCACCTGCCGTCCTTCGATCTGGTGCAAGGTCGCCATGTACTGTCGTGCCGAATCGAAGGGGATTTCGTCGAGGCGGGGGCAGGTCTTGAGGACGCTGCGCTCGTCGAGCCCAGCCTTGCGCGCGACGACCAGCAGCGCGCCTTCGGTAGGGTCGCCGACGACCTCCCAGCGCCCGTTGTCGCTGGTCAGCCCGGCGTCGTTGCAGAGCACGCCGGCCAGCAGGCATTCACGCGCCGCGCCGGCGATCTGCTCGCCGCTGCCAAGCTGACCGTCCGGCGAGTAACCGCTACCGCTGACCGCGAGCTGCACGCCACCAGCGTACAGCTCGCGGACGGTCATCTGGTTCTCGGTCAGGGTGCCGGTCTTGTCCGAACAGATGACCGTCGTGCTGCCGAGCGTTTCGACCGCCGGCAACTTGCGGATGATCGCGCGTTTCCTGGCCATCCGCGACACACCAATGGCCAGGGTGATGGTCATCGCCGCCGGCAGCCCTTCGGGGATCGCCCCGACGGCCAGTGCCACCGCGGCCATGAACATTTCGAAGGCCGACGAACCGCGCCACATGCCGACGGCAAAGGTGAGCACCGCGAGCAGGCCGATGGCGATCAGCAGCCAGTTGCTGAACACCGCCATCTTGCGCGTCAGCGGCGTGGTCAGATCCGGGGCCTCGGCAATCAGCCGCGAGATGCGACCGGTTTCGGTGCGGTCGCCGGTCGCCACCACGACCCCTGCACCGCGACCGGTGATCATCACCGTACCGGCGTACGCCATGTTGCTGCGCTCGGCAAGGACGGTTTCCTTCGGCAGCGCGTCGCCGTGCTTGGCGACCGCCGTCGATTCGCCGGTCAAGGCCGATTCGATGGCCTGCAGCTCTTTGGCGCGGAACAGTCGCAGGTCGGCCGGGACCTTGTCGCCAGCGGCCAGCAGCACCACGTCGCCAGGAACCAGTTCGGTCGATGGCAAGCGCTGCTTGCCGCCGCCGCGCAGCACCGTCACCTCGCTGCTGACCGAGCGCGCCAGTGCCGCCAGCGCATTCTCGGCGCGGCCCTCCTGGATGAAGCCGATTACCGCGTTGACCAGGGTGACGCCAAAGATCACCCCGGAATCGACCCACTCGCCGAGAAAAGCGGTGACCACGCCGGCCAGCAGCAGCACCACGACCAGTGGCTGGACGAACTGCAGGGCAAAGCGCAGCACGGGTCCTTTGCCCGGTCTTGCGGTAATCCGGTTCTCACCGTGCACAGCGCGGCGAGCGAGTACCTCGCCTTCGGCAAGTCCGTCGTCGCAGCAGGCGGCCAGACGTGACGCCGCTTCGTCTGCGGCGATATGATGCCAGTCGTTGCTTTCGGGTGGTTCGCTCATTCCGTTGCCCGACCGTCGAGGCGCAGAAGGCCGGCACCACCGCGGGCGCTGTGGTCGAGCACGCTCACCACAGCCGATCGCCCGGATCGGTCTGTTTGCCGCCATCTGCTACGGATCATTTTGTTTTCCCGAGGTCGCATCGTTCGCCAGCTACATTATAGGGCAGCGGGCTCGCCACCTTCGTGGCTGGTATTTTCGCCCCCCGCGAGAATCCGGACGGCGAACCGGCAGGACCGGCGAGGAGCGGGGCGCGCATCGCATTGCGGCTTTGGCCAGCGAGGCGCAAACTCCTCTGACGGCGGCGTTGCCCGGCGTGTTGCTGTCGGAAAATTTGACAGTCGCCAGAGTTTTTCTTCGTCTTTGGCACTAACCAGCTGATTGGACGCGATTATTTAGTTTGGTTCAATTATTGCTTCCCAGCCTTGGTCGTCGTGGATTGCTCGCATGCTTGGATATTTCAAACGCTGGTGCGTATTGCTCGGCTTGCTGCCAATGATGCTATTTGCGGCCAGCGTCGCAGCACACCCCATCGACCACGATGAGCAGCGACCACGCAGCGACGCCAGCGGCCACCGTGAAGCACTGGCCGAGACCCCTGCGCTGGCCGAACCGCGCCAACCAGGCGACGACGGCGTAGCCAGCGCCTTGCCGTCTGCGGGCAGTGACGACCGCCGTGCCGCCTGGCCTGGAGACGCTTCGCGTGGCGTCGAGCAGGAGTCATCAGCTTCCTTGTTTGTGGCAGAACGGCCTGGTGGCGACCGGGACGCGAGCTTGACCGGCGTCGAGCAACGCGATCCGCTGGCCAGGGTGCTGCGTTCAGTGCTCAACGTGAATCGCCAGAGCGATGCGGGAGCAGCGGCTTCATCGGCGCCACGGGCAGCGCGTACCGACCAGCAGACTGGCCTGGAACTCGACGAGAACCTCGCCGCGGCGGTCCTGAAGATGGAGGAGTCGCTGGCCGAGGTGGTACGCGAGGCGCTCGATGCACGCATCGACGACGACGGCCGGGTCACTTTCTCGCTGGCTGGCCTGGCCGGTTTTCACCTTACCTCGCGAGACGGAGCGGTGTTGCTTGGCCACGGCGACACCACGCTGGCACTCACTCGGGACACCGGCGGCTCCCTTGAGCGCCGAGTTGCCGAACTGGACGCTGAACGCTCGCAGCAAGAGTTGCCGCCGCGGGGTGCCAATCTGTTGGGCGAGTTGCTCAACACCGTCGTCGCCATGCTCCGCTATCCGCTGGTCTGGGTGGTGCTATTGATGCTGGTGATCGGCAAGATCGCGCTGATGATCGCTACGGCGCAGACCAGGAAGCGGTCACGTTCACACCGGGTCAGCGCCGGCAGCCAACAGACCAAGGTCAAGCGTTCCCGCTCCCGGTACAAGCTGCGCTCCAGAGTCCGGCTCCAGCAACCCTGAGCGGCCGTGCATCGGCCCGAGGCCGTTGCCGCTGCGCTCCAATCGCTGCCAACCCGGCCCACCTGGCCGCCCTGAAATCCCCGGGCTGGATTCAGCGGCTATCTCCAAGTATCCGTTTTAAAATGCCATTTCGTTCCGGAGCCGGCTACGCCCGCTTGCGGTATACTGCAAGCGTCGCCGCTGCACGTTCATTCCTCGCGGCCTTCCTTCTGATCTCTCCACTCCCCAGGAACCCATCATGTTGCAGAAATCTGCCTCTTTCCCTGGAATTCAGGGCCCTATCGTCACGATCGTCATGGACGGCTACGGGATTGCCAGGTCCGACCTCGGCAGCGCCATCGCTGCCGCCAGGAAGCCCACTCTCGATCGCCTGTTTGCCAATTACCCGAACATCAGCCTGCGCGCGCATGGCATCGCTGTCGGCATGCCGTCCGACGACGACATGGGTAACTCCGAAGTCGGCCATAACGCCATCGGCGCCGGCCAGGTTTACAGCCAGGGCGCCTCGCTGGTCGCCGACGCCATCGCTGCCGGGTCGATCTGGCAGGGGACGGCGTGGCAACAGGTCGTCGCCGGTGCCAAGGCCGGGCGCGGCGTGCTGCATTTTCTGGGCCTTTTTTCCGACGGCAACGTGCATAGCCACATCGACCACTTGCGGGCGATGATCGTTCGCGCCAGGGACGAAGGCGTGCAGGCCGTGCGGGTGCATATCCTGCTTGATGGACGCGACGTTCCAGAGACCAGCGCGCTCGACTATGTGCTGCCCTTCGAGGCCTTTCTGGCCGAAGTCAGCGTCGGCGGCTTCGACGCCCGGATTGCCTCGGGTGGCGGCCGGATGAAGATCACCATGGACCGCTACGAGGCGAACTGGAAGATGGTCGAGACCGGCTGGCACACGCACGTCCTCGGTCAAGGCGAGCAGTACGGCAGCGCTTCGGCTGCCGTCGAGGCGCTGCGCGTCAGGTTTCCGGGAACCATCGATCAAGACCTGCCGCCGTTCGTGATCGGCAACGACGGCCAGCCGGTCGGGACCATCGAGGACGGCGATTCGGTAGTCTTCTTCAACTTCCGCGGTGACCGCTCGATCGAAATCACGCGCGCTTTCGAAGAAGCGGCTTTCGACAAGTTCGATCGGCTGCGCGTGCCGAAGGTGACCTACGCCGGCATGTTGCAGTACGACGGCGACCTGAAGCTCCCCAAGCGCTTTCTGGTCGATCCTCCGGCGATTCTCGATACCATGGGCGAATGGTTTGCCAAGGCCGGAATCACCCAGTTCGCCTGCTCCGAGACGCAGAAATTCGGGCACGTGACGTATTTCTGGAACGGCAACCGCTCGAACAAGTTCGACGGCGAGACCTATCAGGAGGTGCTGAGCGACGTGGTTCCCTTCGAACAGCGGCCGTGGATGAAGGCCGCCGAGATCGCCGACGCGATGATCGCCGCGCTGCAGAGTGGCCAGTACCGGACTTTGCGCTGCAACTTCGCCAACGGTGACATGGTCGGCCACACCGGCAGTTTCCGGGCGGCGACGATGGCCATCGAGGCGGTGGACCTGCAACTGGCGCGGATCCTGCCGGTCATCGACGCGCTCGGCGGCGTGGCGCTGATCACCGCCGACCACGGCAACGCCGACGAGATGTACGAAATCGACAAGAAGACCAAACAACCGGCGAAAAACATCGACGGCTCATTCAAGGCCAAGACCGCGCACACCCTGAATCCGGTGCCGTTCATCCTTTACGACAACGTCAGCGGCGGCAGGCTGGGTCTGCAGCAGACGCCCACCGCCGGCCTCTCGAACATCGCGGCGACGATCGCCAATCTGCTCGGTTTCGAAAAGCACGCCAAGTGGGACGATAGCCTGCTGGTCGTCAAGTAGCGGTCGCCGCAGCGTCACGCGCAGAGTCAGTCCTTGGCAGCACGCCGGCCGGCCGCCGCGCAGGGCGACCGTCGTTGTTCAGGGAAGGCGCCGCTCCAGCGCGTAGAGTTCCTCGACGGTTTCGCGGCGGCGAACCAGATGCGCTTGCGCGCCATCGACCATCACTTCGGCCGCACGCGGCCGGGTATTGTAGTTCGAACTCATGGCCATGCTGTAAGCGCCCGCCGACAGGATCGCCAGCAGATCGCCGCCGGCCAGCGTCAGTTCCCGGCCGTGGCCGAGAAAATCGCCCGATTCGCAGACCGGACCGACGATTTCCCAGGTGGTCGGCGCACCCTGCCGGCTTACGACCGCAACGATGTCGTGCCAGGAGCCGTACAGCGCCGGGCGGGCAAGGTCGTTCATCGCGGCGTCGACGATCGCAAAATTCTTCACTTCACCCGGTTTCAGGTACTCGACCCGAGTCAACAGCAGACCGGCGTTGCCGACCAGGCGCCGTCCGGGTTCGAGCAGGATGCGCAGCGACCGTCCCTTGAGCTTTGCCAGCAGCGGCTGCAGGTAGGCCTCGACGGTGGTGAGCGCGTCGCTGTCGCGATAGCGGATGCCGAGGCCACCGCCGAGGTCGACGTGATGGACGGCGATACCGTCGGCGGCGAGCTGGTCGATCAGCGCCAGCAGCTTGTCGAGCGCTTCGGCAAACGGCGCCGGGTCGAGCAGCTGTGAGCCGATGTGGCAGTCGATGCCACTGATTTCGATGTTGGCCAGGCCAGCCGCCCGCCGGTAAAGGGCGCGGGCCTCATCGTAAGCGACGCCGAACTTGTTCTCTTTGAGGCCGGTCGAGATGTACGGGTGCGTTCCCGCGTCGACGTCGGGATTGACTCGCAGGCTGATCGGCGCTGTCTTGCCAAGCTGCGCGGCGACGCCATTCAGACGCTCGAGTTCGGCCGCCGATTCGACGTTGAAGCACAGAATGCCGGTGGTCAGCGCCAGCTCCATCTCGGCGGCCGACTTGCCGACGCCCGAGAAGACGATCCGCTGCGGGTCGGCGCCGACGGCCAGTACGCGCTTGAGTTCGCCTGCCGAAACGATGTCGAAGCCGGCGCCACGGCGGGCGAGAACGTCGAGCACTGCCAGGTTGGAGTTGGCCTTGACAGCATAGCAGACGAGCGCGTCAAGGCCGCGCAGTTCGCGCTGGAACTCGTCGAGCGCACTCTCCAGCGCCTGTCGGGAGTAGACCCAACACGGCGTGCCGAACTCTGCGGCGACGTCGGTCAGCGCCACCGACTCGGCGTGCAGCACGCCGTCCTGACGGCTGAAGGCACTCATCGGGCGGGCTCCCCGGCCGTGCTAGAATCGTCCGCAGTCGGCGCCGGAGTGTTCATCGAGGCGTTGGTCAAAGGAGGCGCGCTGTCGGCCGCCGGAATAGCCGGCGTGCTTGCGCTCGCCGGTTTCGGTGGGAGCCGCAGCGAGCCCTTGGTGCCACAGGCGCCAAGCGCGATCGTCGCCAGCAAAGCCAGCACAGGATATTGCCGCATAGGTCAGGGTGCCAAAACGAAAAATGGTAGCACAGGATGAATGATAGCGAATTCAACGCGCTCGCCAACGCGGCGCTGCAGCACATCGAAGCCGGGCTGGAGGCCAGCGCCGCCGATCTGGACTTCGAGATGATCAGCGACAGCGTGCTGGAAATCGACTTCGCCGACGGCAGCAAGATCATCGTCAA
>DPSD01000303.1:4002-4283 GCA_003538495.1 Accumulibacter sp. | reverse complement strand
GCCGACGTGCTCGCCCTGCAGCGCCTCAAGGATGCAGCCGAGAAAGCCAAGATCGAGCTCTCGGCGGGCCAGCAGACCGAAATCAATCTGCCGTACATCACCGCCGACAGTTCCGGTCCCAAGCACCTGACGCAGAAAATCACCCGTGCCAAGTTCGAATCGCTGGTCGATGAGCTCGTCGAGCGGACCATCGAGCCGTGCCGGATCGCACTGAAGGACGCCGGTTGCAAGGTCACCGACATCGACGACGTGATCCTCGTCGGTGGTCAGTCGCGGATGCC
>DPSD01000303.1:3533-3703 GCA_003538495.1 Accumulibacter sp. | reverse complement strand
AAGGTGCAGGAGAAGGTGAAAGCGTTCTTCGGCCGTGAACCGCGCCGCGACGTCAATCCGGATGAGGCTGTCGCGGTCGGTGCGGCGATCCAGGGTGGCGTCCTGCAGGGCGAGGTCAAGGACGTCTTGCTGCTTGACGTGACGCCCCTGTCGCTGGGTATCGAGACGCT
>DPSD01000303.1:1302-3246 GCA_003538495.1 Accumulibacter sp. | reverse complement strand
GGCGTGATGACCAAGCTGATCAAGAAGAACACGACCATTCCGACCAAGGCGACGCAGATCTTCTCGACGGCCGACGACGGCCAGTCGGCGGTCACCATCCATGTTCTGCAGGGTGAGCGCGAAATTGCCGGCGGCAACAAGAGCCTCGGGCAGTTCAACCTCTCGGACATTCCGCCGGCACCGCGCGGCATGCCGCAGATCGAAGTCACTTTCGACATCGACGCCAACGGCATTCTGCATGTCTCGGCCAAGGACAAGGCGACAGGCAAGGAAAACAAGATCAAGATCCAGGCGTCTTCGGGTCTCAGCGAGGAGGAAGTGCAGCGCATGGTGCTCGACGCCGAGGCACATGCCGAAGAGGACCGCCAGGCACGCGAACTGGCGGATGCCCGCAATCAGTGCGACGGAATGATTCATACCGTCAAGAAGTCGCTTGGCGAATACGGCAAGGCGCTTTCCGATAGCGAGAAAGGAGTCATCGAAGCGGCGATCAAGGAGGCCGAGGAGGCCATCCGGGGCAACGATCTGGAGGCCATCAAGGGCAAGACCGAGGCCCTCGGGACGGCTGCGCAAAAGCTTGGCGAGAAGATGTACGCCGAGCAGCAGGCGCACGCGGGCGCTGCCGAGGGTGCCGCGGGAGCGGGATCGAGTGGTGCGGCAGGCGATTCGCGCAAGGACGACAGCGACGTTGTCGACGCCGAGTTTACAGAAGTAAAAGACAAGAAGTAGGCACTTCTGCCTGAAGGGCGAGGCGTATAATCGCGCCTCGCCCGTCCCACAAGGTGCTCGAGAACTGATGGCTAAACGCGACTTTTACGAGATTCTGGGCGTCAATCGTGACGCCTCCGAAGAGGAAATAAAGAAGGCTTACCGCAAGCTGGCGATGAAGCATCACCCGGACCGCAATCCGGACAACCCGAAGGCCGAAGAGCACTTCAAGGAGGCCAAGGAAGCCTACGAGATTCTCTCTGATGGGCAGCAGCGTGCGGTTTACGACCAGTACGGGCACGCCGGCGTCGATCCGCAGGCGGGCATGGGCGCGGCCGGCGCGGGCGGATTCTCCGACGCGTTCGGCGGCATCTTCGACGAGATATTTGGCGGTGCGCGCGGCGGTCGGTCGAATATCTATCGTGGCGCCGACCTGCGCTACAACCTTGAAATTACCCTTGAGCAGGCCGCTTTCGGCACCGAAACCAAGATTCGCATTCCGACCATGGAGGCTTGCGACGCCTGTCACGGCAGTGGTGCCAAGGCCGGCACCCAGCCCAAGACCTGCCCTACCTGTCAGGGCAGCGGCCAGGTCAGGCTGCAGCAGGGTTTCTTTTCGATCCAGCAAACCTGCCCGAAATGCCATGGCACCGGACGCTTCGTCGCCGATCCCTGCGCGCCGTGCAACGGGGCCGGGCGGGTCAAGCAGCACAAGACCCTGGCCGTCAAGATCCCGGCCGGGGTGGACGAGGGCGATCGGATACGGCTCTCGGGAGAAGGCGAGCACGGTGTCAACGGCGGACCGTCGGGCGATCTGTATGTGCAGATTCACCTCAAGGCACATCCTGTCTTTCAGCGCGAACAGAACGACCTGCACTGCGAGATGCCGATCAGTTTCACGACGGCGGCGCTTGGCGGGGAAATCGATATTCCGACCCTCGATGGAGCAGCGAAAGTCCGGATTCCGGCCGAGACGCAGTCCGGGAAGGTCTTCCGCCTGCGCGGCAAGGGCATCAAGAGCGTACGCAGCCATGCGCATGGTGACCTGCTCTGCCACGTGGTCGTCGAAACGCCGGTCCACCTGACCGAGCGCCAGAAGGAACTGCTGCGCGAGCTCGAGGAGTCGAGTCAGGGAGATTCGGGTCGCCACAACCCGCGCGCCAAGTCGTGGATGGACAGAGTGCGCGACTTCTTCGCCGCCACCTGAGTTGGTCTTGCCGGCGTGGCCGCCGGCGG
>DPSD01000303.1:0-989 GCA_003538495.1 Accumulibacter sp. | reverse complement strand
GTCCAGACGCCATTTCCCGCGCCGCCGTAAGCAACCCGTCAGTTTGTTGCCGCATGCTCGCCAGGTGAAGCGGGCGGAGTAGCGTCGACGATCGCCCGCCTACCTACGGAGGACAAGCGCATGAGGTTCTTGGGAGCACTGCTTGTGGGTCTGCTGGGCTGGGTTGGCAGCACGCTGGCGGGCGAAGTTGGGGTCACCGACAAGACCATCCTGATTGGCATGACGGCACCGTTCTCGGGTTCTAGCGGACCGTATGGGCAGGACATGAGGACGGTCATTCAGGCCTATTTTCGCCAGGTGAACGAAGCCGGGGGAATCCATGGCCGGAAGCTGGAACTTCGCGCGCTGGATGACGGCTACGAGACCGATAAGGCGGTCGCCAATACCCGGACCCTGATTTCCGCGGATCGCGTCTTTGCGCTGCTCGCCTCATACGGATCCAGTCCGACGACAGCTGCCATGAACGAGGTTTTCGGGGTAGCCAAGGTACCACTCGTCGGGACCATTTCCGGTGCTGACTCGATTCGCCAATCACCCAAAGACAACCGCAACAACCGCTACATGTTCAACGTGCGGGCAAGTTACGCGAACGAAACAGAAGCAATCGTTAACCAGCTGGTTTCGCTCGGCTTCAAGAACATCGCGGTCCTGTATCAGAACGACGGTTTTGGCAAATCGGGCCTCGACGGCGTCGTCGCCGCGCTGAAGAAGCATGGCCAGACGCCTTCGGCGGTGGCGAGCGTCGAACGTAACTCGGTCGATGTCACGGCGGCCGTGCAGACCATCGGCAAAGCCAATCCACAGGCGGTGGTCATGGTTACGCTGTACAAAGCGACGGCGGCTTTCGTGCTCGAAATGAAACCGGCCGGGCAACGCCCGACCTTGATGACCTTGTCGCCGGTAGGCGCTGACGTTCTCGTCCAGGAACTCGCGGAGAATGCGCGCGGCATCGGCATCTCACAGGTCATGCCCTATCCCTGGAACGACAC
>DPSD01000181.1 GCA_003538495.1 Accumulibacter sp. | reverse complement strand
GCCCGCCGGCTGCGGCGCACCCGCCCCGCTCGGGGGCGCCAGGCCAGCCGGCGGGCGGCGCTGGCGCCGCGACTGCGCAGCGCCTGGCACGAAATCCGGCAACACAAGGCCGCCGACCTGGACCGCCTGCACGACGGCCTGGCGCACCTCAACCCGCAGGCGGTCCTGGCGCGCGGCTACAGCGTTGTCGCCGACGACCAGGGGCAGCTCATCCGCGACAGCCAGACCCTCGAGCCAGGCCAGAGGATGGCGGTGTTGTTCCACCGCGGTCGCGCCGACGCAGCCGTGCTGGCGGTGTATCAAGCTGAGCCGCCGGACCCGCCCCTATCGCGCGAAGGATTCTGAGCTCTCGAACGCACTTGATCCGAGTCGCGCACGGAGGCCGGGCCCGGCTGCGCGCGCGCTCCGGCCCGGCAGCGGGTCGCCCCTGGTTGCCGCCAACAGCGGCGCCAAGAGCCAATGGCTGCCGACCCCCCAAATTCATTCTCGCCACCCGACTCTCTCCGATCGCGTAGCCGATCGGTCACGGCGACAGACTATGGGGAAGTTGCGCCAAGCGCCGCGGCGACACCGGCAGCCTATGGCTCGCGCCTGGCCAGGAAGCGATCAAGCTGCGCTGCGAACGCTTGCCGGTCGCGCTGGCTGAAAGCCGCCGGCCCGGAGAGGTCGACACCGCTGCCGCGCAGCTCTTCCATGAAATTGCGCATGTCCAGGCGTTCGCTGATGTTTTCGCGGGAATACAGATCACCACGCGGATTCAAGGCGTGCGCGCCGCGGTCGACGACCTGCGCGGCCAACGGGATGTCAGCGGTTATCACCAGGTCGCCAGCTTGCAGCTCGTGCACGATGCGCGTGTCGGCGACATCGAAACCGGCCGGCACCTGCAGACAACGGATGTAGGGCGACGGTGGCACGCGCAGCGTCTGGTTGGCGATCAGGGTGGTGATGATCCCGGTGCGCCGTGCGGCGCGAAAGAGAATTTCCTTGATCACGCCGGGGCAGGCGTCGGCATCAACCCAGATTTGCATTTCGTGGCACCGTGATGGAGGCCTCCACGGTAGCAAGACAGCGCGTTCAACGCCAGCTGAGCCCCGTGCAAAACCCGTGCGAGAGCGCCTGCGAGAGGGCTCTGCCACGCCTCGCCGTTGGCACCGTTCCGAGGCGCCCCCCAACTTCTTCGGCTTTGCTGCCAACGAACCCTCGACCGCGGCCGCAGTCTGGACTGGATCAACTCGCGGCGTTCCGCTCAGAAGACGTCTCCGGCACCGAGCTTGCTGCGACGCTGGTTGCCTTGCCGGCGTTCAGGTCGACTTGGCAACCGCAACGGCCTCGGCATGCGTTGCCCGGTCAATGTCGGTCGCGAACTGCGCACGGCGACATGTGAAAGGCAGCGCGCCATTGCCGGAGATCGGGCCGACGCCACAACTGTCCCGATCGTTGTCGACGTAAATATAGCCCGCGTAAAGCGTGGTGCGCTTGGACATGTCGGTGGTCCAGCCCAGGGTATAGGCCCGGGTGCTGCCGTTTAACATGGTGGGGACCTTGTGGTCTTGATCCCAGTCGGTCTGGCCATAACCGAAACGAATCTGGCTCGACGCCAGTACCGGAACGACCGCGCCAAGACTCCATCTGGCGTTGTCCAGATTTCCGATGTTCTTGTCAGTCTGGGCCGGATAGTTACCCATCACTTCGACGACCTTGAAGTCGTAGCTGCCACCGACGTAGTACGCGTTGATGTCCTTGCCCTGGCCGGGTTGTGGAAGCCCGTCGGGTAGACGTTCTGGCGGGTCTGGTAGAGCAAGGCGATGTTCAGCGGGCCGTTGGCGTAGATTGCCTTGCCGGTAACGCCGGACAGGTTCGTCGACTGGTAGGTGACTGCGTTATCCCACCGCGCCTCGCTGTTCGGAGTGATGGTGTTGTCAGCCTGCAGGCTCAGCATGGCCTGCGGCGAAAGACGCGCAGCGCCACCGAAGGTGGTGGTGGCTGATGGTAGCGGCATAAGCCGGGACATACTGACGAGCGAGGACCACGGTACCGAGTTTGTCACTGGCAAGGCCGACGGATTACTGACGCGCGTTCAGACTGCCGCCGCCGCTGCCGATGCCGGCGTTCTGGTCGATGTTCAGCGCGTGATCGAGCGAAAAGATCGCTTTCAGACCATTGCCCAGCGCTTCCGAACACTGGAGAACCCGAAGCAGTACGGCGGCCACATCGACGCGGTGATCGCCGACTACAACCGCCGGGCTGCGCGAAGCGCGGATCAGCGCGCAGGCGATCAGGCATATTCACGACTCGCGCCCGGGAATCGCCCGCGAAGTGTTACAGCGATTCGACGACGGCACGCTCTACGCCGACGACGAGGTGCTGCCGAACCCGAAGAACCCTGACCGCGCCCTGATCGTGCTCAGGGAAGCGCCGAGCGGCAGCAACAGGCCGAAGAATGCCGTAACGGTCATTGAGGTGGCCGCAAACGGGAAGGGCGTCCACGTCGGCTCGTCGATGACTGGCCCTGACTCCAATGGCACTACCTTAAGACA
>DPSD01000183.1 GCA_003538495.1 Accumulibacter sp. | reverse complement strand
GGCTCCGGCCCCCCCGCTCGGTGCGGCGCCGCCGGTGTCGATCGGCCTGCCCGGCTCGCCGGCGCGACCCGAGGCGCCGGCGGCGGCGCCAACCGCACCGCGGGCTCCAGCAGGCGACGCCGCGCCAGCGTCTCCCTCCGCCGCGGCGCCGACCGCGGCACCGACGCCCCCCGTCACCCCGGTGGCGGGCGACACGATGAAGACCAAGCAGGTCAACGACGCCGCGGCCTTCATCCGCGGGCTGGCGCAGCGGCACGGGCGCAACGCCGAATGGGCCGAGCGCGCGGTCCGCGAAGCAGTCACCCTGACCGCGTCCGAGGCCTTGCGCGAGCAAGTGATCGACGTCGTCGCGCCCGACCTGCCCAATCTGTTGGCGCAGATCGACGGACGCAGCGTGCAGCTGCAAGCGGGGACGCTGACGCTGGCCACCCGCGGCCTGGCGACGCAGGAGTTGCCGCCCGATGCGCGTCATCGCCTGCTGTCGGTGATTGCCAACCCGAGCTTCGCGCTGATCCTGATGATGATCGGCATCTACGGGCTGATCTTCGAGTTTTCGTCGCCAGGCTTCGGCGTTCCCGGGACGGTCGGCGCGATCTGCCTGCTGCTGGCGCTGTTCGCGCTGCAGATGCTGCCGGTGAACTACGCCGGTCTGGCCTTGATCGTGCTGGGCATCGCCTTGCTGGCCGCCGAGGTGATCACCCCGGCCTTCGGCGTCCTCGGTGTTGGTGGCGTCGTCGCCTTCATGGCCGGTGGTCTGCTGCTCTTCGACCGTGACGTGCCAGGACTCGGCGTGCCGCTGCCGCTGCTCTTCGGGCTGGCAGCCAGTTCCGCGGCGATGGTGCTGCTGGGCGGTGGCCTGGCCTTGCGCGCGCACCGGGCGCCGGTGGTCAGCGGGCGGGAGGAAATGATCGGCGCCACCGGCGAAGTTCAGACCGTCGACAGTGAGCAGGCCTGGGCGCGGGTCCATGGCGAAAGCTGGCTGGTGCGCGCGGCGACGCCGCTAACGCCTGGGCAGCGGGTACGCGTACGCGCCATGCACGGCCTGACACTCGAAGTGCGGCCAATCGACGATTCGCCGTCCTTCGCGCTTCGCCCTGTCGACGATTTACCGCCATCACCAGGAGAACCTCGATGATCTTTGACCTCAATCTCGGCTTGGGCAGCATCCTGCTGCCGCTGTTGCTGATCGTGCTGTTCAGCTCGCTGCGCATCCTTCGCGAGTACCAGCGCGGCGTCGTCTTCCAGCTCGGCCGCTTCTGGAAGGTCAAGGGTCCCGGCATGGTGATCGTCATCCCGGGCATCCAGCAGATGGTTCGCGTCGACCTGCGGGTGGTGACCATGGACGTCCCGCCGCAGGACGTGATCTCGCGCGACAACGTCTCGGTCAAGGTCAATGCCGTGGTTTTCTTCCGCGTCGTCGATCCGCAGCGGGCGATCATCCAGGTCGAGGACTTCCTGATGGCCACCTCGCAGCTGGCGCAGACGACGCTGCGCGTCGTCCTCGGCAAGCACGAACTCGACGAGATGCTCGCCGAACGCGAGCGGCTGAATCTCGACGTGCAGAAGATTCTCGACGCGCAGACCGACTCGTGGGGAATCAAGGTCACCAACGTCGAGATCAAGCATATCGACCTCAACGAGTCGATGATCCGGGCCATCGCCCGCCAGGCCGAGGCCGAGCGCGAGCGACGCGCCAAGGTGATTCATGCCGAGGGCGAAAAGGAGGCGGCATCGGCGCTGCTCGAAGCGGCGACGATGCTCGCCCAGCGTCCGGAGGCGATGCAGCTGCGCTACCTGCAGACCATGACCCAGGTCGCCGGCGACCGGGCGACGACGGTGGTTCTGCCGCTGCCGCTCGATTTGCTCGCGGCCCTGAAACCGCGGGTACCGGCAGCAGCCAGCAGAGCACCCAGCAGCGCGGCGGCCGAAAACGGCTGATCGCAGCCGATGGCGCTCCTGCCGATCAGCGTGGTGCCCGATCAGGGCGCCTGGTCGCTCAGCAGGAAGTCGGTCGCCTGCCGCCACCAGGCGTCGTCGAGGCGGCCAAACCAGTCGTTGTGTCCGGCGCCATCGATCACCGCCAGCCGCTTGGGTTCGCCGAGCGCCGCGTAGAGCGCCCGGCCGAACTGCGGTGGCACGATGCCGTCGTCGGCGGCGATGGCCACCAGCACCGGGTGCCCGAACGACGCCAGGTGCGCGACGCTGTCGTAGCGGTCGTGCAGTAGCCACTGTACTGGCAGCCAGGGGTAGTGGTGAGCGGCAACGTGTTCCAGGCGGTCCCACGGGGTGATCAGCAGCAGCCCGGCGACCGCCGAACGCTGCCGCGCGCTGGCCGCCGCGGCGACGCCGGCACCCAGCGACTCACCGATGATCAGCAGCGGTCCACCGTACATCCGGTGCGCCAGCGCAATGGTCTGCTCGGCGTCGGTGACCAGACTTTTTTCGCCCAATTCGCCGGCGCGTGGCCCGTAGGCCGGATACTCGGCGAGGATCACCCGCAGACCGAGCCGGGTGAGGCGGCCGACGTAGAACTGGCGGTGACCGGCGTGGCCCGCGTTGCCGTGGAAAATGATCGCCGTGGCGCGCGCCGGGCGGTCCGCTTCGGCCAGCAGGCCGCGGAAGTCGGGCGCTGACGGCCACGGCGAAAGGCCGCCCGAAACCATCTCGGCGACGCTGGCCGGTTCGGGGAAATAGAGCAGACGATCCTGGAACATGCTGACTCCGGTGCCGACGATCAGCGCCACTACCAGCGCGATGCGCCCGGCCGCCCAAGCGGTGGCGATCGCCCGGGCGTACCTGCTACTGGCGCTGCGCTTGCCGGACGGAGTCCGCTGCGGGCTTGCCAGACTGCGCTCACTTTCTGCCGACAAGGCGCGCGTCCTCGAACAACGAGGCGATTTCCACCCGGCCGATCTCGGGGTGATCGGGCACCACGTAGAGGATCGGGGTGATCAGTTCCTCGAAGATGCCGCGCAGGCTGCGCGCGCCGGTCTTGTATTCGATGGCGATTTCGGCGATCTGCTCGAAGACCCGCGGACCGATCCGCAACTCGACGCCTTCGCCGCGGAAGATCTCGACGTACTGGCGATAGATCGAGTTCTTTGGCACGCTCATGATGCTCACCAGCATCGCCTTGCTCAGTTGGTGCAGGTTGGCGATGACCGGCAGGCGGCCGGTGAATTCCGGAATCAGGCCGAACTCGAACAGGTCGGTCGGCTTCACACGCTTGTTCAGGCGGTCGAGAATGTTCTGGTTGTCGTCGGCGGTGGTGGCGATGAAGCCGAAGCCGTGCGTCTTGGACATGATGTTCTCGAGACCGACAAAGGCGCCACCGCAGATGAACAGGACATTGCTGGTATCGATGTACTGGTTGTCCTTGAGCTTTACCGGCGAGCCTTCCATGATCTTCAGCAGCGCGTGCTGGACGCTTTCCCCGGAAATCGCCCCCGACTGCGCATTGGTCGCTTTCAGCTTGTCGATTTCGTCGATGAAGATGATTCCGTGCTGGGCCTTGGCGATGTCGTCGTCGGCCTTGTCCACCAGCCGTTGCAGCACTGCCTCGATTTCCTCGTTGACGTACTTGGTCTGCGCCAGCGAGGTTGCGTCGGCGGTGACGAAGGGTACCTTCAACATCCTCGACAAGGTGTCGCAGAGCAGCGTCTTGCCGGTTCCCGAAGGGCCGACCAGCAGCACATTGCTCTTGGCGATCGCGCCCTTGTCGTGCGCGAAGGTGGCAATCTTCCGGTAATGCGAATAGACCGCGACGGCCAGAACCTTCTTGGCTTCCTCCTGGCCGATGACGTACTGATCGAGATACCTGACGATCGCGCTGGGTGTGGTTTCTCTGGCTAGCAAGCGGGAACTCCGATGTCGATAGGCGGTTGCAGAAGGTTGCCGACGAGTGCCGCAGCGCGGCCTGAAACTGCGGTGGTCAACGCCACGCAGCCGGTAACGCCGCAATCTTAGTCCGAAAGCTGCGCCGCCGTCGTCAGTGCTTGCCTCGGCCGCGGAGCAGCGCCAGCCAGGACAGCGGCGCCAGCGCCGTACAGATCGCCACGCCCGCCGCCAGCGCGCCGCTGCCGTCGGTCAGGCCGTGCCCGACGGCAATGCCGACCAGCGCGGCCATGGTCATCTGCACGAAGCCCATCAGCGCCGATGCCGAGCCGGCCATTGCCGGATACGGCGCCAGCGCCCGGGCAATGGCGTTCGGCATCACCAGTCCGGTGGCGACGGTGCAGAAGAACATTGGTCCGAGGATCGCGGCGATGCTGTGCACGCCGGCGATTTCCAGCACCGCCATGCTCGCTCCGGCGATCGCTCCCAGCCAGGCGCCGCAGGCCAGCAGGGTGTCGCCACCGAAGCGCCGGACCAGCCGGCCCGAGCTGACCGAGCCGAGCAGGTAGCCGGCGACGACCAGGCCGAAGCACATCCCGTAGACCTGCGGCGACAGTCCGTAACGATCGACGAGGACGAAGGACGACGCGGAAATGAAGGCGAACAGCGCGCTGTAGGAAAACGAGAAGGTGAGCACGTAGCCCAGATAGCCGCGGTCGGCGAGCAGCTGCCGGAAGTTGGCCAGTAGCTGGCGTGGATTGGTCGCTCCGGGATGGCGATGGACATTGCTCTCGGGCAGCAGGCGCGCGACGGCGATGCCCTGAACCAGCGAAACGAGCAGCAGCACGGCAAAATTGGCTTGCCAGCCGAAGAGCACCGTCAGGAAGCCGCCGAGCGTCGGTCCGAGCAGTGGCGCAATGGCCATCGCGCCGCCCATGTAGGCAATGATCCGCGCCGACTCGGTGGCGCCCCAGACGTCGCGAACGACCGCCCGGGCGAGCACCGGGCCGGCGCAGGCGCCGACCGCCTGCACGAAGCGCGCGCCGATCAGCAGCTCGATGCTTGGGGCAAGGATGCAGCCGATGGTCGCCAGACAGTAGATCGCCAGCCCGCCGAGCATCAGCGGCCGGCGGCCGAAGCGATCGGAGAGCGGACCGTAGAGCAGTTGTCCGCAGGCAAAGCCGGCGAGAAAGACTGACAGCGTCAGTTGCACGCCGGCCGCGTCGCTGGCAAACACCCTGGCCAGCGTTGGCAGCGCCGGCAGGTAGAGGTCGGTCGACAGGGGGCCGAGCGCGACCAGCGTGGTCAGCAGGAAGGAGAGGCCGAACGACGGTGGTGGAGCAGTCATTGCGCAGCGCGGTGCGCGTTCGGCAGGTCGCCCAGCAGGGGAGCTATCGATGGATGTCGACCTGGCGCGCTCGGCGCGGCGCTACTTGCCCTTGAAATCAAGAAACATCTTGAAGCAGCGGGCGAACGCCAGCGGCGTTTCGCAGTTCTGGTTCCACAGCTCGGCGGTCACCGAGAAGGCGACGTCGCCGTCGGCCTGGCGATCCTTGACCCAGACCAGACGTCGATCGCTGAAGACGCCTGTCGGCAGGTGGCTGCGGATGAACTCCCAGACCTCGGTGAGACTGTCAAAATTGCCCAGATCCCCGGCGCCTTCGGCACCTTGCTCTTCTTCAACGAAAACCTGATAGCGCATCACCGCCTCGACAAAAAAATGGGTCCACTCCTGAATTGCCGCAGCCGCAGTCGGTGGTAAACGGCTCACGGCGACGCCTACGGCGCGCCATTATTGGCGAAGGCGAGCGAATAGTCCATCCCGAGCCTTGTCCACTGTGGTATG
>DPSD01000705.1 GCA_003538495.1 Accumulibacter sp. | reverse complement strand
ATCTGCATCGAGAGACGGTCTGCCTGGTTTTCATACCAACTGACGCCATGCTCTGCCTCGCCCGAAAACGGCTGTTCCCACCACAGCAGCGATGGGCGATAGCTCTCGACCAGCGCGTCGACCGCGGCGCAGACCTCGTCACTCAGTTCCTGCAAGTCCGGAACCAGGTACGCAGGAACGCAGCGGCGAGGGCTCGAAAAACCCGATTCGATGGCAAAACCGGTGATCTGCCGTTTCATGTCCTTGAGCAGCCGGCTCACACCGGTCAGCGGGTCGATCATTTCGGCAACCAGATCCCCCAATGCCGACTGCGGACGCACGCCGGTCTCGAGTCTCTGTTGCATGTCGTCGAGCGTGCGCAGGTGCTCCGAGATTTTTCCGGCTTGCCGCCAGCATGACCCTTCAGACCCACCTTGCAGATAAGCGTCTACCGCTTCCCTGAAGATCGCCGTAGCATCAGCTATGGCATCCAGATAGCTGTCGAGATCGCTTTCGATCGACCGCGAAATGGCGGACCTTGGTGCCGCTTGCACTTGAGTTTCCACAATGATTTCTCCTGCTGGAAGTAAAAAACTGGAGACTGACCCGCCTGGGGCAAGCTGCCTCTGGCTGCCAGTGCTTCTTGAAATACTGGAAATGGCTTGCATGTCAGCTGGCCACGAACTGTTGGGGGAAGAGGGCCAAGCCGCGGCTTCCGGCAGACAGTTGCCGGGACCAACTTTTGAGAATGACACCGGCACCAGAAAGTTCATGAGCGATTTTGTTCAGATTTTCATGCAGACCGTACGGCCAGCACGCGTGCGCTGGAGACATCCCCTGCGACGGTGCGAGGAATCGCTCCTCAGTAGCCGGTACTCCCCGCACGAGGGTTTTCCCGCTAGCCAGCGCACTCTGGCTGACGATGGCGGCGTCGGCATCGTACTCGGCTGCTGGTGAGCCATTTGCCAGCCGGGCATAGCCATTCTGCAGGCTCTCGATCGCTTTCTGGATCACCGCCAACATCTGGAAAGCGGCGGCATCCGGGGCCGACCACCCCGGATGGCAGTCGCGAGCGGCCCGGATCAGAAGCACTGCGGCCCGATCCAGAGCGTCCATCGTCGAGTGCATCTCGCCCATCCCGGCTTGCGGGAGCGAATCAACCACTGCCTGATTTCGCCGCTGCAGTTCTTCACGACGCTGCTCCATTTCGAGCAGGCGCAGCGAATGTGCCGACTCTTTCCCCTGCAGCACCTCGGCAAGCACCCTTGCCAGATTCACCACCATCCTGGCCTGTTGGTCGATCATGACGAAGAAATCCGGCGCTTCGGCAGCACTCACGAGCGGACGGACTCTACGCACAACTTGTGAAACGGCGATGGGGGTCATGGTGTTCACCTGTGTTCTGCGGCAATGGCGGCTGGAGAAATGGTCATCAGTGGAATGTTGAAATGTTGATTTGCTTGCTCGGCAAGAACGATCGCGGTCGCTCTGCTCTCATAGAGTTGGATAAAGCATATATCGTACCAGCTTAAACAGAAATTTCATTCTCGCGTAAAATCAGCGCCATGCAAGCGCTCAACCGGCTCTGCGCGAAACCCTTGGGGGTGCAACAAAACGCCATCAGAAACCCGCTGCCGGGCTGGCAAGACAGTCATCTCCACTTTAATTCAGATACTTGATGGAAAATGCAGGAGGCTGCCGGAGAATGCGGTGTTACACCATGACCCCAGCTAAACACCGTACCCGATACAAGATGAGCGAGCCATTCGACACCGCCGCCATGCGGGCCGCTGAGGGCGAAGGGGGGCACCCGATGAATGATGGAAAAATCCCGTTCGTGCTGAACCGGTCGAAAGCCGATCGCTCACTGGTCACAGGTGTAACGTTTCTGCATTGCGACAGATTCCGCTGGCCGACCGTAACTGGCTGTTATGTATGGGTAATATCAATTTTCAGCAGATCGGATGGCGATGCATCGTCCGATTTGTTGCACCCGCACAAGTTTTAGTGGCGCCTCTGGCCGTGCGCCTAGCGACTTGATCTTTGGAGAGTATTGATGGCGGCAGAGGGCTGGCATGGCTTGTGCTTGAACTGCAGTAACGAATATTCCGATCGCCGTTTTCATTCGTAAGTGGCTTGCTCAGGAGGAATCGGATTCTCCTGGCTAGGCCACCCCAATTCTCAGGAGCTTGTCATATGGCTATTGAAACCGAACTGAATCTCTCCCTAACGCCCGGAGTGGCCAGCAGGCTGGCCAAACATCCGCTGCTGACCGCCGCCAAACCGATTCGCCAACGCGTCGTCAATACCTATTACGATACCGCAGACCAACGCTTGCGTCGCGAGCGGGTGATCGTTCGCCATGGCAGACTGGGGGCGACCTCGCTGTCGTCGATTCGGCGGGAGGCCCCGTCGCAGGGCAGGCAGGCGGGGCATGGCGAGTGGGAACTGGTGGGTACGCCCGGAGAACTCGATTTCTCGCAGGTCAAGGACGGTACGCTGCGTCACTTGCTCGAATCCGTACGCGCAGAGCTGCGGCCGGCATTTACCACCAGTTTTACGCGCAGCGCCTGGCTGCTGGCACCGCGCGAAGACGTACGCATCGAACTGGCACTCGATCGCGGCTGGATCGAGGCCGAAGGACGGCGCCAGGCAATCTGCGAGATCCGGCTCGAGTTGTTGTCGGGAGTCGTCGCTGATCTGTTTTCCACCGCCAGCGAACTGCAGACCGATCTTTCCCTGCACCCGGAAGCCGCCAGCAAGCTCCTGCGTGGCTACCGGATTCTGGCGGCGGAACAATTGCCGGTGGTCAAGGCGCTCCCCATCGAGATCAACAGCGGGATGTCGGCGATTGCCGCATTCCGGACGATCGGGCTGGCCTGCCTCAAACACCTGCAGAGCAATGAGCAGGGACTGCGGGAAAGCGACAATCCCGAGTTTGTCCATCAGGCTCGCGTCGCGATCCGCCGTCTGCGTTCGGCGATTCGGGTCTGGAAGCCACTCCTCCCGCAGGACTTCGTGAGCAGCTTCGACCCGCTCTGGCAGTCTCTGGCCAGGCGGCTCGGCGAAACGCGAAACTGGGATGTGTTTCTTGCCGAAACCTTGCCGTCCATCCTCCTGGCGTTCCCGGAGGGCGACGAGATTATCCGTCTGTCGCAGTACGCGCGAAAACGCTGCGTGATCAATCGTGAGGCGGCACGCGTTGCGCTGAAGTCGGTCGACTA
>DPSD01000704.1:3176-9644 GCA_003538495.1 Accumulibacter sp. | reverse complement strand
GCCTTGAGTTGGGCCAGGTTTGGCGCCTGTTGTTCGGCCAGGTTCTCGGAAGGGCCGTCGCGGGCGGCCTGGGTCGCCTGCATCAGGGCACCCAGCAGGTCGAGGAGTTGCTGGGTGCCCTGACTGGTGGGCCGGCAAGTGGCCTCGGCCAATCCGCGGCACTTGCGCAGGAGATGCGCGAGGCAGCGGATGCGGTTGAGGTACGAACGGTAGACCGCGTAACCATCGCTCACCAGACAGCCACCCAAACCGCCCGGCAGGGCATTGACGAAGATCTCGGCACGGCGTGCGCCGATGAAATACACCACCGTCGTCACGGCGTTGAACACCCACAGCCACAGCAGCAGGCCACTTTCTCGCCACGGCGTCTCGTCCAGGTGGAGCAGGCCGGCACGCTCGATTTATTCCAGCAGCAGGTCTTCGACCGCTGCGACCTGGCCGGCACTTTGCCGTATGGTCCTGCTCGATGAGTCCGGCGGACAGTTGCAGCCCGAGCAACTCCCAGAGGAGTTCTTGGACCTTGGCGCGCGAAAGCCGATAGCGCAGGCAGAGCATCACGATCAGCCCGGCCAGGCGCGGCCGCCGCGCCTTGTGCCGGCCAATGATCGAGCACGGCGTTGACGGCCCGCTTTTGAGTTCGGCCAAACCCGGGCGCGCCCGGTTGCCGCCCCGGGTGACGCGCCCCAGGAGCCGCAGCGCCGCGAGGCTCATTTGCCACCGCGGCTCCGTCGCGCCTCATCCATCTCTCCGGTTTCGTCGACCGGTGCCGTCGGCGGATCACGGTCCGAGCCCGCACCTGGTTGGCGATAGACCGAATCGCTGCCGGGCGGGCGCGAACTATTGCGGGAGTCCTGGTTCAATCGGTCCCGCGCGTCCTTGAGATCGGCCAGCAGGCGCTCCGCCAACCGCCGAAGCGCTTCTTCCCCAAGCCGCGACAAAGCATCGCGGTCGAGTTGGCGAAGATCGTGGTCGGTCAGATGCATGGCAAGACGGGCTGGGCGACGGTCAACGGCGATCAGTCAAATACAGCTCACGCTCAAACCCAGCGAAACCGTACGTCGTTTCTCAGCTTGCACCGATAACAGGTTGAGAAAAAACGCTTGGACCAATTGTCTGCTCGCCTCCGGAGGGCCTGCGCTCCGGCACAAAGAGGTCAAGAGCGGCTGCGTGCGTCCGCAGGCACCGCCGTGGGGGCTGGCCACCAATCTGCTGGGGGGTGTGAACGGATACGGGCGTTATGGTTTGATAGTCATTCATGGCGAGGCTTCCGGTGCGATCAGTTTCACATCGGAAAAATAGGATGTGTAGCGTCGCGTATCTCGGGTTAATAGCGGAAATCGCGACACAGCGGCATGTGCACCGATGAAGAAGTCGGCGAGCACATTGTTTTTGGTGCCGCCCTGTTGGCGGTAACGCACAAACGCCTTGCCGGCCAAGAACAGGGCTGGGCGCGGAAACTCGATCATTGCCAGCCCAAGCTCATCGATGGCTTTGTCCAGCGCCTCAACGGTCGAGAAGGTCAGCGACAGTTCGGAATAGATGATCGGGTTGATCGCCAGCCGGTGAACTTTCGATTGTGCGCGCAGTTGGCCAATTGACCAGTCCGCCCATTCCGGATCGTTCTCCAGAACATCGACCAGCACGTTGGTGTCGACCAGCAACATCAGCCCTCACCACGCAGTAGCGCCATCAGGTCATCCGTCCGCCATTTGACATCGGCTTTACCACGGGCAGATTCGAAGCGGTCTGGCTTGCGACTGGGCCGCGCGCCCACCTTGTGTATCACGACATCCCCTTCGCGATTGACGGCAAAATCCACCGAACAGCCGGGTGCCAGATTCAGCGCATCGCGAATCTGCTTGGGGATGGTGACCTGGCCCTTGCTGGTAAGTGTCGTCGACATGGCATAACTCCATTTGTATTACGGCGCAACTCATTGTAATACCCGAAGCGATGCCATGCAATCACCCAAACCACCGTCCTCAAAGCCGCTGCCGCTCGTCCGGATGGCAACAGTGAACCACTGCCGACCAACCTGCGCGGCGGTGCCAAAACCGCCGCCATTGGTGGCCTGCTTGCCCATGACCTGATCACCAAGTTTCAGTACCCCGACCACGCCGAGTACTACTTGACCGCTGCAGCCTACGAGGCGGTTGGTCGCAAACGTGTTGTTCCTGCGCCTGTCACCCCGGACGCCGAGATCGTGGCCGCCTTGTCCGCCGCAGAGGCCATTTGGGCGCAGCGCCGCACCGACACTACGCCCCGCACCCGCGAGTACAGCAAGCAGGCTACGGTTATCCAGATGCCGATGCGCGCCGAGGATGTGACGGTTCGGCAGATCATGGAAGCTACCGGATGGCTGGCGCACACCGTGTGCAGAACGTTTGCCGGAGCGCTCAAGAAAAAGCTTGGCCTGAACATCGTGTCGGCCAAGGATGCCACCGGCGAAAGGGTGTATCGGATCGCCTGACTGCTGACTGCCAGGCAGACATGGCCGGCACGACATTCGTGTTCTACGCCGAGAACGACATCTTCGGCTTCGCCGATGACGTGGTGGCGTTCAGCGGCAGCATCGCCGGTGGCGATCTCAAGCTCTACGTGTATGACTCGCTTGCTGTCCGTGGCGGCTCTCCGGGCCTGACCGTGATCATGGCGGCCCCCACGGTGAGCGGTGGCGCAGCGCTGACGTCTTTCGCGTCGGGTATCTGGACCGGCTTCGGAGAAGCTGTCGAGTTGGCCGATCTCAGTGCGTTCTCCGCGGATGGTTCGGCGTTTGTCACCGGCCCGGCCGATCTTGGTATTGCTCTGGCATTCTCGCTAACTGGGACGGAAGCTTCGGTAACCGTCACCTACGACACCTCGCTGACCGTGCCACCAGAAGCTGGTGTTCCCGAACCGGCAACGCTGATGCTTATTGCCGCCGGTCTGCTCGGCTTCGGCGCGACGCGGAAAAGGCGCTGCTGACGGGCGCTGCCGACCGCTGTTCCGGTGCGGCCTTCGAGACCCGTTCATCTGGCGGGTTTCTTGTCGGCGCTCGAGGCCTGCGATAGCCGCTCGCTGCCTTGCCCGCCATCCACTCGAACTGCGGGCCGGCCAGGTAGCTTGCAGGGAGCGTCAAGTCTGCAACGAGGGTCAGCGACCCTGGCCGGACAACGCTAGGGCGGCTCGTTCATGGCAACCACTCGAGCAGGCTCACAGACGTCTCCGGCTGCGGGAAATACGAGGTATGCATCACGCCGCGGCTGGCCGGGAAGTCGAGGAAGCGCTCGTCCGCGATGCGTAGCGCGCCGTTCCAGTTGCGCATGCCGGCGGCGGGCACGACCAGATCGTTGGGTGCATCGTCGAAGACGCGGTCGATCAGCGAGTCAGCGGCGCTGCAAAAAGCGGCACCGAGGCCGGAACCTGCTGGCTCGAAGTCGCCGCCGAGCCCGAAAAGCGTGCAGTCCGACAAGGCTGCGCGGTCGAGCTCGTCGAGGAATTCGTTGCCAGGGCACATCGACGCGAGTCCTTCGAGGCCGGTCAGGCCAGCATGGCCGGCGACCTTGACGATCGTCAGCAGGCCTTCCATGACGTCGCTTACGCCGTTGTCGGGAAAGACGTTGAGCGCCGTCGTCATGCGGTCGAGGAAGCTCACCATGTGCTCCGGGTTGGCGAGCAGCGTGCCCTGATTGGGGACCCCGGCGAGGACCAGGCGGCGAACGCGGAAGCGTGCCGGGTCGATGCCGTAATCGGCAGCGCAGCCGGCGAGGCAGCGACTGAGCAGGCCGCCGCGGCTATGGCAGACGATGTCCACCTCGAGCGCGACGCCGGCCGGCATTTGCGAGAAGAACCAGCGGGCGTTGTCGCGGGGATGTTGCGACAAGGTCGGGTGTTCGAAGGCGAACAGCCGGCCGCTGTAGCGTGCGGCCAGGGTTTCCAGAGTCGCCCCGGGAATGCCGCCAAAGGCCGAGCGGGCGGTGCTGAAGGTGCCGTGAACGAACAGCAGCGCGGGTCCTCCGGCCAGCGCTTGCCAGTCCGTCGGAGTCAGCACGGCGTCGTTGCCGGGGACAAAATGGCGGACGCGGTGCGGCCGCCGGTGCGCCTCCCAGCGGCCGACGGCGAAGTCGGTAAGCGGCCCGAGCAGCGTATCGGTCACCGGGTAGATCAGCACCTTGAGCAGCTTGCGACCGACGAAGCTCACCAGACCGCGGGCCCCGGGCGAAGGGGTGCTGGCAGCGGCCGGCGGGGTGGCGATCTCGCGTGGAATCAGGAAGGTCCTGCTGCCGCCGGCGCTGCGGCTGATCGACGGCTGCAGCTTCCGCTCGTCGTCGACAGCGAAATGCCAGTGCATGGCGCCTTGCTCGTCGATCGCCAGGACGACCTGGCCGTAGTCCGGGCCAAGGTCGGGAACCCGCAGTTCGAAGGCGTCGGCGCCGTCGGGGCCGCGCAGCGGCGCCGCGGCTCTCGGGAAAGGCGACGATGAAACGGCGAGCTCGATGGCCGTGACTTCTTCGATGCCGGCGTCCGCGAAAGCGCGATCGAAGTCTTCGGTGGCCTGTTCGGGGCCACGGCTACCGGGTGCCCTGGTCCCCAGGACACGCGCGCTGCCCTTGAGACCGGGCGCCCGCAGGGTATAGCCGCCGCCGAGGTTGACCGGCGCGCTGCCGCCGTCGAGCCGATGGATGTCGGGCATGTCAGTTCTCCTGGATACGGTTGAGGGTGAGGCCGGGGTGGCCGTAGGACACGTAGGCGAGCCGCGTCGAGCTGTTCTTCCCGCGGTCGGGGTCGAAGCGGCCGCGCAGGTCGCGCAGCACGGCCGCGACCGCTTCGGCTGGCTTGCCACAGGCACCGAAAACGCGCTCGTAGAACTCGACCGCGATGTCATGGGCGATGACGTCATCGACCGAACACAGGGGCGCGAGGAAGCCGCTGAAACCGCCCTTCAGCGACTCGCCGGCGAAGCCCGAGAACGAGCCGAGCCGTTCGCCAGCCTTGCCGACCTGGCAGGCGTTGAGGAACAGGAACGGATGGTAGCGTGCGCCGAGCGGCGAATCAGTCAGATACTCCGGGTCCAGGTGCTGCCCGTCGTCGAGGATCACCGCGGCATTGAACGGGTGTCCCTGGACTGCTTCGCCATGGCAGGCGAAATGCACCGCCTCGGCGCCGCCGCGGGCGTCGCCCTCTGGCAGTCGTGCGTTCAGCAGTTGCTTGATTTCCGGCGCCGCCGCTGCCAGGTGAGTGGCGCGATAACGCGTGCTAATCGCGGCGCCTTCCAGCTCGGCGTTTTCCAGTTTGCGCCAGCCCGAGCGGGCGGCATAGTCGCCGACGACCACCGCCATGTGGCGGACGTCGATGTGGGCAGACGGGTGCAGCGCCGGGTTGCCCGAGTCATTGAGCGGCCAGCGGCCGATGTCGACCTGGCAACCCAGATAGGGTGGGGCTTCGGTGTCCAGCGGGGTGGGCATCTTGGCCAGTTCCCACGGGACATGCGCGTCGGCGGTGAGCAGGAGGACGCCGGGTTTGCGCCCCCGGGTGGCTGCGCTGACGGCGTCGGCGACGACCATCAGTTCGAGGTCGAATCGCTCCGTGCCGGCGGGCAGGCTGATGTCCAGCGGTCCGCCTACCGCTCCGGCCTGCGCCTGCGCAGCGATTCCTGCGCGCAGGACGAAGGCTTGCCCGGGACCGACACTCGACGGGGTTTCCAGCCGCGGGAAGGCTTTAAAGGCTGCGGGGCCGGCCTGGATCGAGTGAAAGCGCCTTGCGGTCGGGGAGAGCAGCTTCACGGGCCGGCGTTTGCCGAGCGCCGATTTCCCTGTCGCGTCCGGCTGCTGGTTGGGAGCGGCGTTTTGCGTTCCGGTGAGAACGGCCCGCTGGCCAGACTTCCACTTCAAGCTGAAGAACAACGGCTGCAGGCCTTTCCGGTCTCCGGAAGGAGCCCGCGTGGCGGCGTCGTGGTTCCTGTCCAGTTGCCCGATGACCTCAGCCGCCAGCAAGCTGTACCAGAAGACGAGCAGTCCTTCGGCGCGGCGGACGGCCACCCGGCCGAGGGCGGTGCGGAGGACTTTCTGGCGGGCGGCAACGACATCCAGACGGGCGTCGAGCAGAATGGCATCGGCAAGGGCGTTCATCGACTCTGCCTCCTGAAGATGTTTCTCGCTGGCGGTGGGAGACGTGCTCCGTGGATACTCGCACCGACGGCGTGGCGATGGCAAGAGGCTGGTGACGGCAGCCGCCGGTCGCCCGCGCAGGGGAGGGCGGTGCCGGAGTGCCCGGTAAGGCACCTCCCGGGCAGGTCGGAGTGAGACTTTTTGCTGCGGCGCGCCCCATTTCTTTGCTAAGCTCCGGCCATGCGAATTGTTCAGCTTTCCGATCTCCATCTCTGCAGCGAGCCGCTCTACGGGTCGGTCGATACCCTGGCGGGGTTGGACCGGGCGCTGCGGCGCGTGCTGGTCTCGCCGCCCCCGGAACTGCTGCTGGTTCTCGTAGGCG
>DPSD01000704.1:2691-2921 GCA_003538495.1 Accumulibacter sp. | reverse complement strand
GCCGCCCCCGGAACTGCTGCTGATCACCGGTGATCTGGTCAGCAACGGCACTTGCGACGAGTATCGGCTACTGCGTGGCCGGCTTGATGCGCTGCCTTTTCCCTACGCCCTGTTGCCTGGCAATCATGATCGACGGGCCGGCTTGCGAGAGGTCTTCCCGGAGCAGGCCTGGAGTGCGAATGGCCTGTGTTGCCAGCGGCTCGATTTCGGCCGGGGCACGCTGTTGCTGC
>DPSD01000704.1:1072-2330 GCA_003538495.1 Accumulibacter sp. | reverse complement strand
GCTGCTCGCTCAGCACCAGCCGCCGTTCGAGGTCGGGATCGCCGGCATGGATGCCATTCGCTGTCGTGGCGATGATCTCCTGGCGCAATGGCTGGGCGGTCACCAGGCGGTCGACGCGCTGCTCTGTGGGCATGTGCACCGCTTTGTCAGCACCACCTTCGCTGGCCGGCCGGCGAGGGTCGCGCCTTCGCCGGCACACCAGATCGCGCTGCAGGATGGTCCGCTGGCCTATGCACTCGAGCCGGGCGGCTACCTGGTGCACGACTGGCAGCCAGGTGAGCGACTGCTGACGCACTATGTCCCGGCCGAGATCGGGCAGGTGCACGTGTACCGGCATTAGGCCGGGCGTAGTGGCCAGGCAAACGCTCAGGCGACGGCGATGCGGGTGCTGCCCGCTGGCCGGAACGCGCCGGCCAGCGGTGATGCCGGTTTCGCGGAAGCGATCGTGCCGGGATGTCTGAAACGATGCTCCCGACCCTCGCCGAGATCGAAGGCGCAGCACGGATCGTCTATTCGGTGATGCCGGCCACGCCGCAGTACTGCTGGCCGCTGCTCTGTCAGCACCTGGGCGCCGAAGTGTGGATCAAGCACGAGAACCACACCCCGGTCGGTGCCTTCAAGCTGCGTGGCGGCCTGGTCTACCTTGCCAGTCTGGCCCGTAGTCCGGCGGTCAGGGGCGTGCTCAGTGCGACCCGCGGCAATCATGGTCAGTCGGTCGGCATGGCCGCCCGGCGGCACGGCCTGGCGGCGCGCATCGTGGTGCCTTACGGGAACAGCGTCGAGAAAAACGCCGCGATGCGTGCGCTCGGCGTCGAACTGATCGAGCACGGCGACGACTTCCAGGCCGCCCGCGAGCACGCGACGCGGCTCGCCGACGAGTTGCAATGGCACCTGGTTCCCTCTTTTCATCCGCTGCTGGTCGCCGGCGTCGCCACCTACGCGCTCGAACTGCTGGCCGCGGTCCCCGAGTTGGCCACGGTCTACGTGCCAATTGGCCTTGGCTCGGGAATCTGCGGGATGGTCGCCGCGCGCGATGCGCTCGGGCTAAAGACCGAGGTGGTCGGGGTGGTATCCGCGCACGCGCCAGCGTACGCCGCGTCGTTTGCCGCGGGAACGCTGCGCGAGGCGCCGGTCACCACGACGCTGGGCGACGGCATGGCGTGCCGCACGCCGCAGCCCGAAGCACTCGAGGTGATCTGGAAAAGCGTTGACCGGATCGTCGAGGTCACCGACAGCGAAGTCGCCGAGGCGATGCGGG
>DPSD01000704.1:0-779 GCA_003538495.1 Accumulibacter sp. | reverse complement strand
GATTTTCACGAGCACCCACAATGTCGCCGAGGGTGCCGGCGCGGCGGCGGTCGCCGCGGCCCTGCAGGAGAAGGCGCGGCTGTCGGGGCGCCGCGTCGCGGTCGTGCTGTCGGGCGGCAACGTTGACCGGCAGCTGTTTGCGGAGGTCCTCGATGGCCGCTCATTTTCTGCCCGCTGAGGGTCAATGCCCAGAGCATCCTGCGGAAAGTAGCTGGCACTGCTGCTCTGCGGCACCGTGGCCGTTGGCCGCCGCGAGAGTTTGATCTTCCGCAAGCGATCATGCTGACTGGCGGTTAGACTCCGCTGGCTGTTGGCCGGTGGGGTTCCACACATTGAGGGGGGGGCGATGGGAAAGGAGATTGGCAGCGCCGGTTTTACAGCCGACGACTTTGCGCGGTTCAGCCAGCGTCTCCAGCTGGAAACCACGCACGCACAGGCGGCCTACGCGCGCGGCGAGTTCGCCGACGAGGGCTTGGTCGCGGGCTTCGAGCTGGAAGCCTGGCTGATCAACGAGCATTTCTTTCCGGTGCCGCTCAACGTACCGTTTCTTGAAAGGATGGACAGCCCGCTGGTAGTCCCGGAGCTGTCGATGTTCAACGTCGAAATCAACGGCACACCGCAGGATCTGGGCGGGACGGCGCTGTCGCAACTCGAAAGCGAACTGACGGCCACCTGGCAGCAGTGCCGGCGCGTGGCCGCCGATCTCGGGGTGTCGGTGATTGCCATCGGCACGCTGCCGACCTTGCGCGAACGTGACCTGTCGCTGGCCAGCATGTCGC
>DPSD01000286.1:15661-15874 GCA_003538495.1 Accumulibacter sp. | reverse complement strand
GCGGCGTCTTATGTTGGGAGCTGTCTTGCTTATGTTGAGACGTCTCCTCGTTGTGTTGGGAGCTTTCCAAGCGTTCAGTCTGTTGGCCGAACAGATCACCGACTGGCCGCTTCGGCCACCGATAACGCGTGCCGCGCCCATGGCCGACCCTTTCCAACCATTGCGCATCGACAAACTGCTTTAGCCGAACCCCGATTTCACGGGCATGCTCGC
>DPSD01000286.1:15188-15356 GCA_003538495.1 Accumulibacter sp. | reverse complement strand
CCGATTTCACGGGCATGCTCGCCCCGGTACGGCTGGATGTCGGCGTTGCCGATCTCGTCGAAGCGATTGGCGAGCATCAGAATTACTCTCCCCAACTCGTCGAGCCCGCCGTAGGCGTCACCCACGACCGCGCGCAACTCGCGCTCAACGTCGCCCGGAATCATGCTG
>DPSD01000286.1:0-14929 GCA_003538495.1 Accumulibacter sp. | reverse complement strand
AACGTCGCCCGGAATCATGCTGGCCAGAGGCAGCCAGACCCGGGTCATCTCCAGTGCAATGTTCTCCGCGACGAACGGCATCATCCAGTCTTGTTCGCGCCAGGCGCGGAGGATCTTCTGAAAGCCCGATCCAGCCTTCTCCCCAAGTCCCAGCATCTGGAACATCTTCTGCAGGTTCGGGTTGCGCGGATCGCTTACTCCTCCCTGATAGAGCGCCTCGCGGGGTATGCGCAGGCTGCCCGGGTTGAAGAACACAAACGCGTCACGCCGCTTGATCACCGTGATCGGGCGGGACGATTGATGATCCGCATGAATCAGCGTATTCACCAACGCCTCGCGTAGTGCTTCGTGAACGTGGGTCTCGTCCACCCGCGTTGCGCGCTCATCAAGTTTGAACGGCACGGCGAGTCCGTCGACCAGTCGTGGATAGACGCGGTAATAGAAATTGAAGAGGTTCGGGGCCCACTTGCCGTCCACCGTAAGCCGAAAGTTCCAGCGCTGTTCCGGATCGTCGGATAGCTGCTCCTGATAATCCAGGTGGTAGTGCGGCAACGCATCAAGCAAACTGCGCTCCGTGCCGAACATCAACAGTCCCGCCGTCGTCAGGCCCTCACGGCTGGATATGCGCTCTCGCCGCCACCCACCCAACTGACGTAGGAGTTCGATGTCGTCCAAAGCAAGGAAAGGATGATCGGGCTCACGCGAACCGAATCGGTTGCGAAACGCCTTTAGCGTCGCGTCGTCAAGATCCGCAAGACCGAAGCCCTCGATGACACCCGCGTCCAGCGGTTCACCGCTTGCGTCGCGTAGCATCTGCCGCACTTCGGCGTCGGTGCAGTGGTAATCCCCTTCAAAGTTGCGCTTGAAGGTGCCGGCGATCGGATTGCCGTTGATGAATATTGGCCGCTGCGTACGCGTCGCACGGGGCACGTGCACGACGATCAGCTCCTTGCCGCCAATGCTCATGACGAAAACATCACGATCGGTGCAGATCGGCGTGCTGAGTTTCTGCGTATTATTGTGCGAATCCCAGAAGGTCTTGATCAGCCTTGCGGGAGTACGGACGCCGGCGATTTCGTGTTGGTCGCCTATTTCCGCTACGCCGAGCACAATGGTGCCGCCCTCCGTGTTCCCAAAGGCCGACAAGGATTCCCATAGCGACTTCGGCAAACCTCCGTCAGCACTCTTGAATTCGACGTCCTGGTCTTCGCCGATGTCGAGCCGGGCAAGAATCTGATTGAGCGTCATGCGCACACTCCGGTGGACAAACGAACGCCATCTTCTCGGTATTGAAAGGCGCTTTTTCTCATGCCGTCGTGATGCTCAGCAGAGCTTTTCGGGCGGCTGATCGCCCGAATCCCACGGCAGTAACGGCTGAACGTCCTGTCGCGGTGGCTCGGTAGAGGCGTTGGACCGGCGCATGGTCCGCGGCTCGGCTGCCTGTGTCGCGGGGGCCGGTTGTCGTCCGCAAACCCCGGATCGAACCTGGGAAAAGCGTTAGCAAGAAACGCGTAGGTGCGCTGCTCGTCGCAGTCGCCGAAGCTCTTGCCGCCGTCGCGCAGGACCTTGCCGTAGTTCCAGAGCTTCTGGGCGAGGGTGGATGTGTTCATCGATCAGGCAAGGATGTGCTCGGTGAGTGTGCGCGGCGAATGGATGGTGACGCCAGCGAAACGCCGCCCGTAGCCCGGGCCGAAATGCGTGCGATCGCCGGTGACGAGCACTTCGCAGCCGAGCCGGATCGCCGCGGCGAGCACCGGACGGTCCTTCTCGGGTAGCCAGTCCAGCTCCCCGCGCTGCTCGGCGGCGGGCGCTGCTGCGGCGATTTGCAGATCCGCCAGCAGTGTATCGAGCACGTCGAGTGCCTCCGGGCCCTTGGCAGTCAGGTTGCGCCGTGCCTCGGCGACAACATAGGCGTCGGCTTGGCAGTCATGGCCGCGATCGACGAGCAACTGCAGCATTGCGCGCACGGCACCGTCGGACTTGGCGGCGGAGAACAGGATGTTGGCATCGAGGAACACGCGCATCGCTGCGGTGCTTCAGCGCCTGGCCGGCGGTGCGGGCCGGCTGGCGAGCAGTTGCGCCAGTTCGGCCTCGGCCTCGTCGAACTCGCGCTCGCGTTCGGGCGTGTAGATCTCGACCGGCAGCGTGACCGCCGGGCGCAGGAGCAGTCCCTCGGGCGTCGTCTCGGCGATCAACTGATCATCGGCCTTCAGGCCGAGCGCCTGGCGCAGCTTGGCCGGCAACGTCACGACGCCACGGCTGGTGATGGTGACGGTGGCTTTCATGGCTGCAGATTAGCAGAAAAGCAGAAAAGCAGAAAGGCAGAAAGGCTGCGACCGCGGCCACCCGCGAGTCGTGCTTACGCGGTGGCGGCCGCGTGCTCGCTCTGGCCCGCGCAAGTCGCTCCCGGCGGGGCGAACGCCCGCGCCAGCACCGCCTGCCGCAGTGCCTGCGCGCGCTTGAGGTTGGCATCGACCTCGGACTCGACTTCGCGCACGATCGACAGGCGGCGGTCGACTTCGGCGACGATGCGGTGTTGCTCAGCGAGTGGGGGTACGACGAAGCTCAGTCGTTTCAGGATCCCCTGATTCAAGAAATCGCGTGTGCTTCCTTTGCAAAGTTGGGCGACTTGGTCGAGCACAAAAGGCGACCCGTTGAACAGTAACACCAAGAACTCTGGGAGCATCCCATTGCTTGCGAGTCGTACCCGGAGCAGGTTTGTCGATATTCTTGCTTCGCCATGGTCATTGGGGACAACACAGACTTCCCCGACGGTGCCAGACCGCGATACGAGGACATCTCCGGGTTGAGCTGCATAGTCATTGAGTTGCCTGGCCTTCTCGAAGGTAATTGAGATCTTGGTTTTGCGTATGAATCGCATCGAGCAGATATTCTCGATTCCAAGTACAGGAACTCCGCTGCTTCGGTGTTCATGTTTCTTCAGCAGAGTCCCAAAGGGACCGGTCTTGAGGGCATCCCGGCCTGCTGAGACGATTTGAGCGATGCCGCAGGTCGACCAACCTTCCGGTAGCTGTGGAGGGCGCACGGTTTCCGTCCAATCGGGGTGTGTGTAATCACCTGTTCCGTTTCGCTTGCTTCGGCGCGTGTCGAGGATACGTTCCAAGAGCTCGGTGCCAGTTTCGTAGGCGCGACCTTCGCGCTTGGCGAGTTCGGCTTCGCTGGGGACGAGGCGGCCTTCGACGGCTGCCTTGAGCATGGCGGCCTTGTAGCGTTTGAGATTGGCCTTGACGCGCTTGAGGTTGGCGACGGCTTCGTCGAGGCGGGAGAACTGCTTTTCGATTTCGGCGATGATGTTCGTCTGCACGCTAACGGGCGGCACCAAGATCGGAGTCTCGCCCAGCGTCTTCAGGTACACGCCTTTTTGTGCAGTGCCTCTCGCATGACTTTCAAAGTGGCGCTGAACCTTGGGTGACTGCAACTGGTAGGCGAGAAACTTCGGCAACAGATCGTCGTTCGCTGTCAGAACTGCGACGCTCCGCTGTAGCGCGAAAGGCTCGTGGCCTTCGGGTACCACGGCTGAGCGACCAATTGTTCCGACGATCGTAAGTAGCACGTCGCCCGGAGCAACACGAGTACGCGCATGCTCAGTCGCAAAGGCGTCGTTGCTGATCAACCGATACTCGCCAAAGTTGATCTGCCCATTATCGACGTTGCGGGCACTCAGCATTGGGCGCCCGTCGCCCTGCTTTGGAGGTGGGTTGTGCGAACCGTCGACCAGTTTTGTCACCGCATCGCGAAGCCTGCGTGCCTCCCATCGAGCGACGGTTGCGTTCGCGCTCACGCCGCCAACTCCCTGTTCAAGTCTTCAATCACCGTCGGCAATTCCGCCCCAAAAACCCGATGCACCCGCCCCAGCCCGCCCCGCTGGTCGAACGGCGCGTAGCTGAAGTCTTCCGCCTCTATTCCGAGGTTGGACGCGATGTGCTCGGCCATTTTCTCCAGCCACCAGCGCTGCTCGCTCGTGAAGCCTTTACCTGCCGCTTCCTGCTGCGTCATCCACGCCCGGAAGTTGGCGGCGACGCGCTCGGGGTAGGGCACCAGTTCGTTCTCCTGGTGCATGGCGTAGCGCACCAGCGAGACGAGGTCGGTGAGGATGCGCCGCTGGCTGGCGCCGCGCACTCTCTTTCCTCCGCTGGACTTGTCGAGCGCGGCGTAGGCCTGCCAGAGCTGGCTTTCGGTCCATAGCTGTGGCGGCGCCTGCAGGGTGTCGGCGAGCGCCTGCAGGTCGGCGAAGCTGAGCGGTGCGCGGGTCGGGCGGTTGTAGAGAATCTGTAGCGCGGTGATCTCGTCCCGGTGTTCGGCGATGAAGGCCTCGAAGCTCTGCACGATGCCCTGCGCGCGCTCGCGTGCAGCGTCGGAGTACTCGGCGCCGAGCAGGCGGTCCTGGGTGACGATGTCGATCACCAGTTCCTTCTGCGCCTTGAGGCTTAGCAGCAGCTCGCGCAGTTGCGGCTTGGCGAGCGGCTTGACCGCCTGGCGCAGTGCGTCTTCGGCCTCCTGCGGCGAGCGGTCGCTGCTCGGGTTGAGCGCCTGCACGATGGCGCGCGACAGTTCCTTCAGTTCGACGCCGTCGGCGGCACTGCGCACCCTGGCGCGTTCGGCGTCGCTGAGTCGTGCTTCCAGGCGCGACAGGCGCAGCGCGACGCTGGAGAGCACTTCGGGTTCGACGTTGCCCAGGCTGACGGCCTGCAGCAGCGCGCTCAACGGCACCGACTTCTTCTGGTCCATCGGCCGCGAGTCGGTCTTGTCGCGCTCGCAGACGCCGACGCAGTCGACGATCACGAAGCGGTCCTTGTGCGCATGCTCGCCGGGGTTGACGCCACGCAGGTCGTCGTCGCTGACGATGCGCACGCCACGGCCCTTCATCTGTTCGAAGAAGCTGCGGCTCTTGACGCTGCGCATGAAGACGACGATCTCGACCGGCTTGATGTCGGTGCCGGTGGCGATCATGTCGACGGTGACGGCGATGCGTGGGTAGTAGCTGCTGCGGAAGGCACGGATCAGGTTTTCCGGCGTGTCGCCGGTGCTGCGGTAGGTGATCTTCTGCGCGAAATCGTTGCCGCGGCCGAACTCCTGGCGAAGGATTTCGACGATCGCCTCGGCGTGGTTGTCGTCCTTGGCGAAGACCAGCGTCTTGGGCAGCTCACTGCGCTGCGGAAAGAGGTCGCGCTGCCAGTTGTCGCGCAGGGTGCGGGCGATGGTGCGGATCTGGTCGGGCGTCTGCACGCTGCGGTCGAGTTCGGCCGGCTCGTACTCGAAGTCGTCGTCGAGCTGCCAGTCGCGGCGGGCGCGGGTGGTCTTGTCGCGCACTTCCAGCCAGTAGCCGGCTTCGACCCTGGCGCCGGCTTCGCTGACTTCGGTGCGAATGCGATAGACGTCATAGTTGACGTTGACGCCGTCGGCCACCGCCTGCTCGTGGCCGTATTCCATCACCAGGTTCTGGTTGAAGAAGCCGAAGGTCTGCTTGTTGGGCGTCGCGGTGAGGCCGATGAGAGTGGCGTCGAAATATTCGAGCACCTGCCGCCACAGGTTATAGATCGAGCGGTGCGCTTCGTCGGTAACGATGATGTCGAAGGTCTCGATCGGGATCGCCGGGTTGTAGTCGATCGGCTCGGGTTGGCGGAAGAGGGCGTCGATGCCGGCGGTGCTCTGCTCTTCGTCGTCCACGGCGAGTTCGCGGCCCTTGAGCATCGAGTACATGCGCTGGATGGTGGCGATACAGACGCGGGCGGTGGTGTCCAGGCGGTTGCTGACGAGGTGCTGGACGATGTATTCCTCGCCGAACTTGAAGTTATTGACCGGCGAGACGTACTGGTCGAACTCCTTTTTGGCCTGGCGGCCGAGGTTGCCGCGGTCAACCAGGAACAGCACGCGGCGCGCGCCGGCGAACTTGATCAGCCGGTAGATGAAGCTGATCGCGGTGAAGGTCTTGCCGCTGCCGGTCGCCATCTGGATCAGCGCGCGCGGCTTGTTGGCGGCCAGCGAGCGCTCCAGGTTGTGGATCGCGGTGATCTGCGCCGGCCACAGTTGCTGCTTGCTGACGCCGTCGCCCCCGTACCCCCACTCCGTGAGCAGCTCGGGCATGGCGCGGACGCGGGCCAGGAAGGTGGCCGGCGCGAACTCGACGCGCTGGGTGGCGTGCGTGCCGCTGCCGGTGGTGAAGACCGGCGTTCGCGGCAGCGCCTGCAGCCACTCGATCAGCGTTTCGGGCCGATGGAAGGCGAAGACGTTGCGCGCGCGTGGTTCGGGGTCGAGGCCGTTGCTGAAGTGCGTTTCGGCGCCGGTCGATTCGAAGATGAAAGGCAGCGGCCGTCGCCATGCCGGCAGGCCGCGCGGCAAGCCCTGTGCGTAGCGCGCCGACTGGATCTCGACGCCGGTGAGCGTCGCTCCCTGCTTCTTGGCTTCGATGACGCCGGCGGCCTTGCCGTCGAGGTAGAGCACGTAGTCGGCAAAGCCGTGCCCGGCTTCGAGCGGGAACTCGCGCAGCGCCACACCGCGCCCGGCGCCGATGTGGGCCGCGGCGACGTTCTGGACTGACCAGCCGGCGGCGGTCAGCAGTTGTTCGATGCGCTCGCGGGCGAGTTGCTCGGTGGCGGGCATGGCGGCTATGGCGCGCTGGCGTCAATCGCGCCAATTGCCGCCAATGGCAGCGACGGTAGCAGGAACATCGCTTCAGACTCCCTGTTCTGGTTCTTCCTGGTGCGCCGCAGGCGCTGCGGCCACTGGCACGCGTGCCGTATCGCAGCGCTCCCCGGCGGCTGCCGCGATGAAGCTGACATCTTGCCACAGCGACGCGCGGAAGACATTCCTGCGCTTGGGATGCGCGGTCGTCGAGTTTGCGGCCGTGCCGGCCGTGGCGCGTTTGGCCACTGGATGCTGGCGTTGCGCGCCAAGCGCGGTTTGCTCCCGGTGACGGTGCTTGGCGCCCCCGCGGGCCACTCCGCATTTCCCGAGTGTAAGAACGACGCACGGTGGGCGGACCAAGACCCATCAACTGCAGCGCGTCGAGGTTTCCAATGAATACGGCATTGCGCTTCCTGCTCGATACGCTGGCCCGGATTGGCTCGTCGATCCTCTCCGGTAGCCTGGTTTCGTGTCTGGTGCTCGACCGGCTTGAGCCGTTGCACATCGCGCTGATGCTTGCCGGCGCGGTCTTGACGGCGCTTGGCTATCCGCTCGCCAGGAAAGCATCGTGAAGCGACCGCGCCGCCCGTTCCCCGGACTCATGGTGGCAAGAAAAAGTTGATTTGACTGTAAGGAAATGCGGCGTTCGTCCGACTCTGCTGCATGGCGCTGGCCGACACGGCATTCTCCGCTTGGAGATCGCTTGCCGCTACGCGAGTCCGTGACCAGACCCGGCTGTTTGACCGGGTCTTGCGCAATGGCCAGCACGTCGCCGCCAGCGCCCGCAGGCGTGGTGCTGTCCCGCCCCTCAACCCCTCAGCTCCCCCAGCCAGCCACTCGGCGGCGACAAGTGCCGTTCGACCGGCGCCTGCAAGGGCTGCTCCGACCGATCCGGCAATGCTCCGGCCGGGTGGAAGTCGCCGAGGCCCGCACCAGCAGAGCGCTTGCGTGTAAGAAGCCGGCTCTTCGCACGACTACACCGGCAGCAGGCGCAACGAGCTGCTCAAGAACGAGCATCGAGCGCCTCGCCGATCCAGCAGCTCGCCCATCGGGGGCGATCGCGTTGTCAACGACCAAGGAGATTGACCATGACCAGCACCATCACCAGACAGACCACCGCCGCCGCGCTCGCCCTTGCCCTGGGTGCTGCGCTGACCGTCAGCGCAGTACCGGCAACCGCCGCCGACGACGCGATGGCCCAGGAAAAGTGTTTCGGCGTCGCGCTCAAGGGCAAGAACGACTGTAAGGCCGGCGCCGGCACGACCTGCGCCGGCACCTCGAAGATCGACCACCAGGGCAACGCGTGGTCGCTGGTTCCTGCCGGTAGCTGCGAAAAGACCATTTCGAAGGCTTCCCCGACCGGCCACGGCCAGCTCAAGGAGTTCAAGGAGAAGAAGGCCTGATCGGCAGGTCTGGAACGGCGGAGCGCCGATCAGATGATGATCGCTGATCCCCGGGTGCCGCCGGGCGGCGGCGCCTCTGGCCCGCGGCAAGCCCGCTTGCCGGCGCGGGCCGGTATCGGGCTCAAACCCGAGCACTTCCGGCAGATCGTCGAGACCTGGCCGAACCTCGGTTTCTTCGAGGTCCATGCCGAGAACTACCTGGTCGACGGTGGGCCTTTCCACCATTACCTGGGCCGCATCCGCGAGCACTACCCCTTGTCGATGCACGGGGTCGGCCTGTCGATCGGCGGCGAGAGCGCGCTCGACGAAGCGCACCTGGACCGGCTGGCGGCGCTGCTCGAACGCTACGCGCCGCAGTCGTTCTCCGAGCATCTGGCGTGGGCGAGTCACGGCGGGGTGTTCGTCAACGACCTGCTGCCGCTACCCTACACGGCACCGACCCTGCAGCGTGTCTGCGAGCACGTCGACCAGGTGCAGACGCGTCTGCGGCGAACGATCCTGCTCGAAAACCCGGCGACCTACGTCGAGTTTGCGGCGTCGACGATGGCCGAAACCGATTTCATCACCGAGGTCGTTCGGCGTAGCGGCTGCGGTCTCTTGCTCGACGTCAACAACGTCCATGTCTCGTGCATCAACCATCACCGCGATTCCTACGCCTACCTGCGTGCCTTGCCGCTGGCGGCGGTGGGCGAGATCCATCTGGCGGGATTCGCGACGCAGCACGACGCGGCCGGGGACCCGCTGTTGATCGACAGCCACGGCGCGCCGGTAGCGCAGGCGGTCTGGGACTTGTACGCGTACGCGCTCGATCGCGTCGGGCCGGTGGCGACGCTGATCGAGCGCGACAGCGACCTGCCGTCGCTCGACGTGCTGGTCGCCGAGGCCGCGCATGCCGACAGCCTGCTGGGCGTGCACGCCGGTAGCGCTGCTTCTGCCGACAGGCGCCCCGACGCGCGCCCGCAGCCTTGCCCGCCGGGTGCGCCGGAGCTTGCGGCGTGAGCGCACAACAACAATTCTTCGAGGCGCTGCTCGACCCGGGGCAAGCGCCACCGGCGGGACTCAGCGCCTGGAACGCCTCCGACCCGGCCACGCGCTTCGCCGTCTATCGCAACAACGTGCTGGTCTCGTTGATCGACGCGCTCGCCGATAGCTACCCGGTGACGCAGGAACTGGTCGGCGAGGAGTTTTTCCGGGCAATGGCGCGACTGTTCGTCCGCGCCGAGCCGCCGCGTTCGCCGCTGCTGGCCTTCTACGGCGAAGCGCTAGCCGGCTTCATCGAGCGCTTCCCGCCGGCGGCATCGCTACCGTATCTGGCCGACGTCGCCCGGCTGGAAATGCTGCGGGTGCGCGCCTACCATGCGGCCGATGCCGGACAATTGCCAGCCGGAGCGATCGCGCAAGCGCTGGCTGACGCCGAGACGCTGCCCGATCTGCGCGTCGGACTGCACCCCGCGCTGCGGCTGCTGCGTTCGCCGTACGCCGTGGTCTCGCTGTGGGCAGCGCATCAGGGGATCGCCGAGATCTCGGCTGTCGATCCCTACCAGCCGGAGAATGCGCTGCTGCTCCGGCCGCATCTCGACGTCGAACTGATTCGACTCGACCCTGGTGCCGGCGCCTTCGTCGCGCACTTGTTGAACGGCGAGACCCTGGGCAGCAGCGTCGAGCAGGTCAGTCTGGCGCACGGCGACTTCGACCTCGGCGGCATCCTGGCGCTGCTGATCCGCGCGCGGGCCATTACATCCATCACCACAGCAAGAGAGGAACATCGATGAACGCGAATGTCACCAATCTCGGCGTCGCCACGCCGCACGCCGGCCATGACTCGCAGCCGATCCAGCTGATCCGGCGCGTGCTTTCGCTATTGAGCTGCATTCCGGACTCGCTGATCGCGGCGATCGGCCGCTTCTCGATTGCGGCGGTGTTCTGGAAGTCGGGGCAGACCAAGATCGAAGGTCTGGCGATCGATCTGCTCAACGGCGAGTTTGTCGTCGGCTGGCCGCATCTGTCGGACTCGGCGCTGGCGCTGTTCCAGTATGAATACAATCTGCCGCTGGTTCCGCCCGGACTGGCCGCGGTGCTGGCCGCGCTGGCGGAACATCTGTTCCCGATCCTGCTGCTGTTCGGTCTGGCGACGCGCTTTTCGGCGCTGGCCCTGCTCGGGATGACTTCGGCGATCCAGCTTTTCGTCTACCCGGACGCTTATCCGGCACACGGTGTCTGGGCGGCGGTGTTGCTGTACCTGGTCGCCAGAGGCCCCGGCAAGCTGTCGGTCGATCACTGGCTGGCGCGTCGCTACCAGGATTCGTGATCTCCTGAGCGCGCGCGGCATGCTGCGCAGGGCGCAGAGAAAGGCGTCGCGATGGGACTGGCACTCGCCTGGCTGGGAAGGCAGCTGGCCCGCTATCTGGGCAAGGCCAGGCACGTCCACGGCAGCGGCCCGGCGGTCGCGCCGGATCGGCTGCTGGCGTGCCTCGAACCCGGCGACGTGCTGCTGGTCGAGGGCAACAGCCGCGTCAGCAGCGCGATCAAGTACCTGACCCAGTCGACCTGGTCGCACGCGGCTCTCTACGTTGGCCCGGCGCCGGGCCTGGCCAACGCCGCACGTGCTGCCGGCCACTGCTTCATCGAGGCTGACATGCTTGACGGCGTGCGCAGTGTCGGCATCGACGAATTTCGTGGCCTGCACAGCCGCATCTGCCGGCCGCTGGGTTTGCGCAAGAGCGATTGCCAGCAGTTGATCGCCTTCGCCGTCGCCCGCCTCGGCAACCGCTACGACCTGCGCAACGTCATCGACCTGGCGCGCTATCTGCTACCGACGCCGCCGGTACCGTCAAGGTTTCGTCGCCAACTGCTGGCGCTGGGCAGCGGCGACCCGACCCGGGCGATCTGCTCGACGCTGATCGCGCAGGCGTTTCAGTCGATTCGCTACCCGATCCTGCCGATCACCGACACCCACAGCGCCGACAGCCCGACGTGTCCCGGCTGTGTCGAGGAGATCCTGCGGGTTCGCCACCACAGCCTGTTCGCGCCGCGTGACTTCGACGTCTCGCCATACTTCCAGATCGTCAAGCCGACGCTGGCCGGGCCCTTCGACTTCACGGCGCTGCACTGGGACGACGCGCCAGCCGCCGGGCGCTAGTCGTCCGGCTTGTCCTGCCGTTCATTTGCACCCTTGACGTAAGCGCGCGTGATCTGCCGTAGCGCATCCATCTGCTTGCCGAAGTTGCGGCATCCAGAGCAGATCAGGACATGCACCTTGAGCGACAGCCGCTCGCTCAGGCCGAGCGTTCGCTCCTGCGATTCCGAAAGCAGGCGAGTGACTTCACGACAGTTCAGCATGGCTGCTCTCCGGCCAGAAACCAGCGGTCCTCGAGGCACTCGCGCAGGCGCAGGCGGGCGCGGTGCAGCATCACGTGCAGGTTGCTGATGCTCAGGCCGACGGTTTCGCAGATCTCCTGTGAATCGAGTTCGACGAATTCGCGCATCATGAACACCCGCGCCTGATTGCCGGGCAGGTTTTCCAGGCAGGTCTCGAAGACCAGCCAGAATTCACCTTCGCGCAGCGCTTCCTCGGGGTGTGGCCAGGCGCCGGGACGCTGATCCGCTTGCCAGAAGCCCTTCTGGTTGAACAGCGACGAGAAATCCTCTTCCTCCTCGTCCTCGCGCAGCAGGCTGCTGGCGTCGATGGTGCGCTGTTTCTGGCGCAGGATGTCGGCGATCTTGTTCTTGAGGATCGCGAAAACCCAGGTCTTCAACGCTGCGCGGCCGGCGAACGTCCTGGCGTTGCGCAGAGCGCCGATCAGCGCTTCCTGCACCGCATCCTCGGCGAGGTTGGCGTCGGACAGTTGCAGCGTCGCGAATTTGAGCATCTGGCGGCGCAGGCTCTCCAGGAATCCCGTATCGGCGAGCAGCGAGCTGCTCTCGCTTGCTGCGGATCTGACCACCTCCGGCATGGTTTCGCCTTGACTCATCTCGACTCCTCGTTGCTGCTGGCCTGGCCGCTTTATAGCGGGTAACACGGCAAGGTGACAAGTCTTTCGCGGTCGCTCGGCTTGTCGGCGGGCTGGCAGGCGTTGCGCGAGACCACGACGCGACGCCGCGATTGCCGCTGCTGGTGCTTGAATCGCTGTTGTTGAATCGCTCGGGCGAATGGGAGGATTCTTGTACGATAGATGCTGCGGAATCGTTCGTGAGGGAGTAGCGCCAATGACTGTTGCAGACCCTGCCAGCACCTGCCGGAAGGGATGGCCGTCCGCCCCTTGGACCGCCGCGGCTGTCCGCGGCCGCGCAGCGGCGCGGCGGACGTCGATCACGTCGCCGGCAGCCAATGTGGTGAGGAACGCTCGGTGAGCTTTCGCATCCTCGCCCTTGGCGACACGGCGCTGACCATCGAGTTCGGCGACGGTGTCGAGCGGCATTTGCTGGCAGCCGTGGCGGCGCTTGACGAGGCGCTGGCAAAGCTGATCGACAGTGGTGGCCTGCGCGGCATCGTTGAAACGGTGCCGACCTTTCGTTCGCTGACGGTCATTTATGATCCTCTACGCAGCAGTCGCGCCGAAATCGAACCGGCGATCCGGGCGGCCATCGAGCCGCCCGGCGCAGCGCTTTCGTCTGGCGGGCGTCGGTGGCTCCTGCCGGTCTGCTATGGCGACCAGAACAGCGCCTGCGGACCCGATCTCGACGAGCTGGCGGCAGCCTGCGGCTTGACCGCGGCCGAAGTGATCCGCCTGCATGCAAGCGGCAGCTACGCGGTGTATATGCTTGGCTTCCTGCCCGGTTTCGCGTTCATGGGCGACCTGCCGGAGGTGCTCGCGCGGCCCCGTCGCAGCGAACCGCGGCTACGCGTGCCGGCCGGCAGCGTGGCGACCGCCGGCACGCTGACCGCGATCTACCCGTGGGAGAGTCCCGGTGGCTGGCACCTGATCGGCGCCTGCCCGGTGCCGCTGTTTTCTCCGGCGTGGCCGCAGGCGGCGCTGCTGCAGCCTGGTGACCGGGTCGGTTTTCGTGCTGTAGACGAAGCCGAGTATCGGTCGCTGCAGGTTGATCTGGCTGCCGCACGCGCCTCGCCGCAGCCGCCAGCGTCGCTACTGTGCGAGCCCGCAACCGAGCGATGAGCGCCGCCCTCGAAATCGTCAGCCCGGGTGCCATGGCGTCGATCCAGGATCTCGGTCGGCCCGGCTTGCGGCGGGTCGGCGTGCCGCGCGCCGGCGCGCTGGAACCGGGCTGGCTGCGCCTGGCCAATGCGCTGGTGGGCAACGAAGAAGCGGCGCCGGCAATCGAATTCTTTGGCGGTGGCCTGCTGATGCGGGCGCTGGAACGGCCTGTGCGGGTAGCGTTGGCCGGTCACTTTTCGGCAACGGTGATCGCCGCTGACGAGCAGCGGCGAGTTGACTCGTGGCGCAGCGTCACCCTGGCACCCGGCGAGACGCTGCGCTGCGCAACCCTGGCCGAGGGTCGCCTGGGCTACGTCGCGCTGGCCGGGATCAGCGTGCGGCGCCAGCTCGGGAGCGCCTCGACCTACGCCCGGGCCGGCCTGGGAGGCCTCGACGGCCGCCTGCTGGGGCCCGGTGACCGTCTTGCGGCGGCAGCGTGCAGCGGCGCCGAGAAGATGCTCAAGGAGCCACCGCCAGTCGACCCGTCGCCGATTCGCGTCGTCCTCGGTCCGCAGGACGATTACTTCGACGAAGCGTCGATTGCCCGCTTGCTGAGCGAGGCCTACCAGGTTTCAGCGGCTGCCGACCGGATGGGCATTCGCCTCGACGGTCCGCGGCTCGGACACCGGCCGGAAAAAGGCGTCGAGATCACCTCGGACGCGACCGTGCCGGGTTCGATTCAGGTGCCTGGCCAGGGCCAGCCGATCGTTTTGCTCGCTGACGGGCAGACCGCCGGTGGCTATCCCAAGGTGGCCACCGTGATCTCGGCCGACCTGCCGCGGCTGGCGGTGATGGCGCCGGGGCAGACCCTGCGTTTCGTGGCGGTGTCGGTGCCTGCCGCCGAGTTCGCCGCGCGCACTCGTGAGGCGGCGTTGCAAGCGCTGATTGCCGGCATCGGCGCGCTGGCCGAGCCGGGAGCGCTCGATCTGCAGGCGATCTACGACGCCAACCTGGTCAGCGGCGTGGTCGATGCGCAGGCGGACGACGGCACCCTGGCAGCGAGCGGCAAGACCGCCGAGGGGGACAGGACGGACACCATGGGCGACGAATGATGATCGACACGATCAATCTCAACGCCGACCTCGGCGAGAGCTTCGGCGCCTGGGAAATGGGCAGCGACGCAGAACTGCTGCGCATCGTCGGCACCGCCAACATCGCTTGCGGTTTCCACGCCGGCGATCCGCTGGTCATGCGCCGCACCGTGCGGCAGGCGCTGGCTGCCGGCGTCAGCCTGGGTGCGCACCCGTCGTTTCCCGACTTGCAGGGTTTCGGGCGGCGGGCGATGCAGCTACCGGCCGCCGAGCTGGAGGCGATGCTGATCTACCAGATCGGCGCGCTCGCCGGCATCGCCAGATCGGAAGGCGGACGCCTGACGCACGTCAAGCCACACGGCGCGCTGAACAACCTCGCCTGCGAGGACGTGGCGCTGGCGACCCAGGTGGCGTCGGCGATCCGCAGTCTCGATCCGTCGCTGATCCTGCTCGCGCCCGCGCTGTCGAAGCTGGCGCTGGCCGGCGAAGCTGCCGGCCTGCGGGTGGCTGCCGAGATCTTCGCCGACCGCGCCTACGGCGAAAGCGGCCACCTGGTGCCACGCAGCCAGGTCGGCGCGGTGCTGCATACGGCCGACGAGTGTGTCGCGCATGTCCGGCGCATGCTCGACGCGGGCGGTATCGTCACCGTCGGCGGGCGGCTGATCCGCACCGGGTTTCACAGCATCTGCGTGCATGG